>JAEZBP010001072.1 GCA_023427125.1 Pseudomonadota bacterium
CCGCCGGGGACGATGCCCTCCTCGACGGCCGCGCGGGTCGCGTGGAGCGCGTCCTCGACGCGCGCCTTCTTCTCCTTCATCTCCACCTCGGTCGCCGCGCCGACCTTGATGACGGCGACGCCGCCGACGAGCTTCGCCAGGCGCTCCTGGAGCTTCTCGCGGTCGTAGTCGCTCGAGGTGTCGTCGATCTGGCGACGGATGGTCTCGATGCGGCCCTTGATGTCGGCCTTCTTGCCGGCGCCGTCGACGATCGTGGTGTTCTCCTTGTCGATCGTGATATGCTTGGCCTTGCCGAGGTCGCTGAGCGTCACGTTCTCGAGCTTGATGCCCACGTCCTCGCTCACGACGCTGCCGCCGGTGAGGACCGCGATGTCCTGCAGCATCTCCTTGCGGCGATCGCCGAAGCCGGGCGCCTTGACCGCCGCGACGTGGAGCGTGCCACGGAGCTTGTTGACGACGAGCGTCGCGAGGGCCTCGCCCTCGACGTCCTCGGCGAGGATGACGAGCGGCTTCTGCTGCCGCGCGATCGCCTCGAGGACCGGGAGGAGGTCCTTCATGTTCGAGACCTTCTTCTCGCAGATGAGGAGATAGGGGTCCTCGAACTCGGCGCGCATGCGCTCCGGATCGGTCACGAAGTAGGGCGAGAGGTAGCCGCGGTCGAACTGCATGCCCTCGACCGTCTCGAGGGTGGTCTCGAGGCCCTTGTTCTCCTCGACCGTGATCACGCCCTCGCGGCCGACCTTCTCCATCGCCTCGGCGAGCTTCTCGCCGATGCTGGTGTCGCCGTTGGCGCTGATCGTGCCGACCTGGGCGATCTCCTTCGGATCCTTGGTCGCCTTGCTGAGCTTCGTGAGCTTCTCGATGACCGACTCGACGGCCTTCTCGATGCCCTTCTTGAGCTCCATCGGGTTGTGGCCGGCGGCCACCATCCGGGCGCCCTCGCGGTAGATCGCCTGGGCGAGCACGGTCGCGGTCGTGGTGCCGTCACCCGCGACGTCGGACGTCTTGCTGGCGACCTCGCGCACCATCTGCGCGCCCATGTTCTCGAACTTGTTCTCGAGCTCGATCTCCTTGGCCACCGTCACGCCGTCCTTGGTGACGGTCGGGGCGCCGAAGCTCTTCTCGATCACCACGTTGCGGCCACGCGGCCCGAGGGTGACCTTCACCGCGTTGGCCAGCGTGTTGACGCCGGTGAGGATCTTGTCGCGCGCGGTCGCGTCGTAGAGGATTTCCTTGGCTGCCATGATCTTCTCTCCTGAATCTTGAGTGCGGGTCGTTGAGCTTTTCTGGTGTGGAGGCGCGGTGGGTCAGGCCCGACAGGGCGCCGGGCCAGGGCGCATCACTCCACGACGCCGAGGATGTCGTCCTCGCGCAGGATGAGGTGCTCTTCCCCGTCGATCTTGACCTCGGTGCCGCTGTACTTGCCGAACAGCACGCGGTCGCCCTTCTTGACCTCGAGCTTGCGGACGCTGCCGTCCTCGAGGATCTTGCCGTTGCCGACGGCGATGATCTTCCCCTCGATCGGCTTCTCCTTGGCCGTATCGGGGATGATGATCCCGCCCTTGGTCTTCTCATCTTCCTTCACGCGCTGAACCAGCACGCGGTCGTGCAGCGGACGAATCGCCATGGGTCACCCTCCAAGAGGTGTGTGTGGGGTTTGCGTGCGCCCCGAAGCCCCCTGACCGGCCGGGCCGCACCGCTTGGGAATCACTTCGTTAGCACTCGCAGGGGGTGAGTGCTGATGACGGGCGGGAAGATAGAACCCGGATCCGCCAGGTCAAGGGGGGGGCCGCTCGCTTGTGAGGGCGCTCACGTGAGATGAATGATCTCGCGGGCTTAGCGAGCGGGCCCCTCACCGCGCCGCCCCACTTAGCACTCGCCGCTCGTGGCTGCCAGCCGGGCGCCCTGGCCGGCCCGGGCTGCCGCTATGGCGTCGCCGGAGGTGTCTACGAACTGAGTCATGGCCCGTCTCAGGCGTACTGTCTGAGTGACGTCGGAGGTGACGGCGACATGACCATCGAGAAGTCCGGAGATCTGCGGGGGTGGTTTCGGGAGCGGCTGGCGCAGGCGCTCGAGCGCCGGGGGGTCGACGCTTCCCACACGACGCGGCTCTACCTCGTGGAGCTCCTCCACAGGCCGCCGAGCGACGCGCTCGAGAGACCGCTCGCGCTGCAGCTCGCCGACGCGGCGGAGGCGACGGGCATCGAGCGGCTGCGGCTCCTGCGGGAGCTCGGCGACGCGGCGCTCTACCTCTCCGGCTTCTTCGCCGACCACCTCGAGCGGCGGGGCGTGACGCGGCGCTACTCGGTGGCGATGGGGGAGCGGGCGTACGCCAGCGCCGGCGCGCTCTCGGCGCTGAGCCCGGCCGAGGCCGCGCGCCGCCACGTCTACGACGAGCTCGCCGACGCATTCGAGGGCTTCGTCCTCGCGTTCGACGAGCTGCGCGAGAG
The DNA here is from genome assembly GCA_023427125.1 of Pseudomonadota bacterium. Classification (GTDB taxonomy): domain Bacteria; phylum Myxococcota_A; class Polyangia; order Polyangiales; family Sandaracinaceae; genus JAEZBP01. The sequence goes on from JAEZBP010001072.1 coordinate 2,451, forward strand.
CACGGCGCTACGCACGCCGCAGGACATCGTGAAGCTCTACGATCGCTGGCGGCGCACCCGCTCGCCGCAGCTGGCCGAGCGGCTGCGCGAGGAGGGCGTGTTCCCGACCGATCCTCGCGGCCGGGTGCTCCACTGACCCCGAGGCCGCGGAGCGCTCGCATGCTGAGCCGCATCCAGCGTGTGCTCGCGCGCGCGTACGATCTGCACGTGCTGCCGGACGTCGAGCAGTTCGTGTGCGGCGCCGAGCTCGTCCACGCGACGGCGGGCGAGGGCGCGGCGCATCGCGGCGAGGTCCTCCTGGTGCTCGAGGACGAGGACGGCATCAGCGTCGGCCTCTACCTCGATCCGGCGGTGCTCGCGCGGCTCGCCGACGGCGATCCCGACTTCGGCTCGCTCTGCCTCGCGACCGAGGGCGTGAGCCACTTCGTGTACCTGTCGTTCCGGGCGGACAACGACGAGCAGGTCACGCAGCTCGAGCTCGAGCTGCCGGCCGAGGGCGACAAGTACGCGACCGGGATCTTCGACGTGCAGGCGCTGGCGGGCAACGGCGTGGGTGCGATTCGAGCCCGGAGCCGCGCGCTGCGCGAGCGCCTCTTCCAAGGGGTGCGCTTCCTCGATCCACCGGAGAGCCCGGAAGGCGAGCGCTACCGCGTCGCGCACCGGGCCGCGGCGCGCTACGCCGCGTCGCTCGAGTCGCGCTTCGTGGATCGAGGCCGCCTCGACGATCTCTGGACCGAGCTCCGCCGCTTCTACCGGATGGGCGGGCGCCAGAAGCTCGAGCGGGCGGGCAAGCTCTGAGCTTGCTCCGCGCTTCGCGAGCGGGCCGAGCTACGCGGCACCGACCCGCTGGCGCTTCATCCCCGGTGTCCAGTCAGCCGGAACCGCTCCGCTCGGCGCTCCCCCCGCCGCGGGGACTGATCCACGCTCTTGGAGGAGAGCTAGCCGCGGGCCTCGTCCGCCGCCTGGTTCTCGGCGATGAACTCTTCGACGGCGTCCCGGACGGGGCGGCTCCAGTGCACCTTGCGATCCGCGATCTCGCGGAGCGCGGTGACGGCCGGCCGGTTCTTGCTGTTCACGAGGGCGGGGGCGCCCTTCATGAGCTGGCGCGTGCGCTTGGCGGCCAGGATGACCAGGGCGAACCGGTTCTCCTCGTGCTCGAGGCAATCTTCGACGGTGACGCGGGCCATGGACGACGCTCCTTGGAAGGGCGCGCACCCTAGCCCGGGCGCCGGCGGGCGGCAAGCGCGCGGCCGAGGCGGACTCTGCTTTACTGGAGGCGGCGGCCCCGTTAGCATCTCCCCACCTTGCACCCGTAGTCATGTCGCGCTTGACGATCATCGGCCCCGACGGCCGCCAGGAAGTCGAGCTCCTGGCTCACAACACCCTCGGCCGACATCCGAACAACACGGTGCAGGTCCTCGACCGCATCGTGTCGAAGGAGCACTGCCACGTCGATCTCATCGACGGCGGGCGCTTCATCCTGCGGGACCTCGGATCGCTGAACGGCACGTACGTGAACGGCGAGCGGATCAGCGAGCGGGTGCTGCTCCCGGGCGACGAGATCACGCTCGGCTCGACCCGGATCCTCTTCGATCCCGACAACGCGGTCCGCGGTCCGGTCGCGATGCCGCAGCGCCCGAACGCGATGCAGCACGCGCCACCGCCGGTCGTCGCAAGCCCGCCGGCCGTGCTCGTCGACGCGCCGCCGCTTGCGCCGACCACGCTCACCGGCGCGCAGCTCGGGCCGGATCCGAAGCTCTCGCGCGTGACGATCGCGCCCGGCATGGTCGAGAGCCACATCCGCACGAAGCTGGCGCCCCTCATCGACCAGAGCTTCCTGCCCGAGCGGCTGATCCAAGACACCGACGCGCTGCGCCGCGACTACGAGAAGCTCCGCGTGAGCTACGAGCTGGCCCGCACCATCGGCGTCGAGCTCGACATCGACAAGGCGCTCGTGAAGATCCTCGACGCGGCGTTCCACCTCCTGCAGGCCGATCGCGGGATCATCCTCCTCTACGACGAGCGGCGCGAGCTCGTGCCGCGCTGCGTCCGCACCCGCGCCGGCAACCAGGATCCGAACGAAGAGGTCCTCATCTCGAGCACGATCGTGGAGCAGGTGCTGCGCGATCGGGCCGCGGTCCTCTCGAGCGACGCGACGGTGGACTCGCGCTTCCAGGGAGCGCACTCGATCATCATGCAGGGCATCCGCTCGAGCATGGCGGTGCCGCTGCTCCACTCGACCGAGGTGTTCGGCATCATGATGCTGGACAGCCAGATCGCGACCAACGCGTTCACCGAGAAGGATCTCCAGCTCTTCCAGAACGTCGCCAACCAGGCGGCGGTGGCGATCCAGAACTCGCTCTTCGCGGCCAAGCTCGAGAAGGAGGCGGTCACCCGAGAGCGCTTCCAGCGCCTGCTCTCGCCGGCCATCGCGCAGCAAGTCATCGAGGGCAAGGTCGAGGTGAAGAAGGGTGGCGAGGTGCGCACCACGACCGTCCTCTTCAGCGACATCCGTGGGTTCACCGCGATGAGCGAGCTGCACGAGGCGCAGAGCGTCGTCGACATGCTGAACGAGTACTTCGAGCGGATGGTCGAGGTGATCTTCAAGCACGAGGGAACGCTCGACAAATTCGTCGGCGACGAGATCATGGCGCTCTTCGGCGCGCCGGTGTCGCACCCCGACGACGCGGTCCGCGCGGTGCGCACCGCGCTCGAGATGAAGGAAGTCCTCGAGGAGTTCAACCGCGAGCGCGTCGCGGCGGGGCACAGCGAGGTCGGCATCGGGATCGGCATCAACACCGGCGAGTGCGTCGCCGGCTACCTCGGGAGCAGCAAGGCGCTCGAGTACACGGTGATCGGGGATCCCGTGAACACCGGCTCGCGCCTCTGCTCGATCGCGAAGGCCGGCGAGATCATCATCAGCGAGAACACATTCCGCGCGGTGCGCGACCACTTCGAGGTGGTCGAGCTCCCGCCGACCCAGGTGAAGGGCAAGGCCCAGGCGCTCAAGATCTTCAACGTGATCGGCGACAAGCACGGCGGTCACTTCGGCGTCGAGCGCACTCGACCCGCCTGACGATCCGGCGTAGTCAACCGTCGTGGCACATCTCGAATTCGAAAAACCGCTCGTCGAGCTGGAGGACCGGATCCGCGAGCTCAAGGTCTACGGCGTCCGCGACGCGGGCTTCGAGGGCGAGCTGCGCCGACTCGAGGAGCGCGTCGAGCACCTCCAGCGCGAGATCTATGGGCAGCTCACGGTTTGGCAGAAGGTGCAGCTCAGCCGGCACCCCGACCGGCCCTACTTCCTCGACTACATCGAGCGCATGTTCGACGACGTGCTCGAGCTCCATGGCGACCGAGCGTTCGCCGACGATCCCGCGCTTATCGCGGGTTTCGCGCGCCTCGACGGGCGGACGGTCGCGATCGTCGGGCACCAGAAGGGCCGCACGACCAAAGAGAAGGTGCGCCGAAACTTCGGGATGGCCCACCCGGAAGGCTATCGGAAGGCGATGCGTGTGATGGAGCTGGCCAACCGCTTCCGCCGGCCGGTGCTGACGTTCATCGACACGCCGGGCGCGTACCCCGGCATCGGCGCGGAGGAGCGCGGGCAGTCCGAGGCGATCGGCGCGTCGCTCGCGCTGATGAGCGGGCTCGAGGTGCCGGTGGTCGCGTCGGTGATCGGTGAGGGCGGCTCGGGAGGCGCGCTCGCGCTCGGGGTGGCCAACCGCGTCCTGATGCTGGAGTTCGCGACCTACAGCGTGATCACGCCGGTGGGCTGCGCGTCGATCCTCTGGCGCGACGGAGCGCGCGCGCCCGAGGCGGCCGAGCAGCTCAAGCTGCTCGCCACCGACGTGCTCGAGCTCGGCGTGGTCGACGAGGTCGTCACCGAGCCGCGCGGCGGATCCCATCGGGATCCGGACGACGCGGCGCGGCGGCTCGGAGACGCGATCCGAAGGCACCTCGGCGAGCTCGCGGAGCTCGGCGGCGCCGAGCTCGCGCGGCAGCGCTACGCGAAGTTCCGCGCGATCGGGGTCACGCGTCAGGCCTCCTGAGGGGTAGTCTCTCTCGGAGCCGAATGGCCTACCCCGAGCGCTACAGCCCCTACCGCGACCATCCACCCGCGCACATGCCCGACCCCGAGCGCGGGCGCCGGATGGTGGGGCTCGTCCTCTACGTCTTCGGGATGATCGCTGGCGCCATCCTGCTCTTGCTCCTCTTCTTCGTTCTGCCGGTGGTGATGGGGGACGGGCCGCAGATGTCGGTCGCGATGCTCGTGGGCGCGATCCTCGCCTTCCCCGCGATGTGCGTGTACCTCCTCGTGCCCCGCCTGCTCGATCGCTACGATCCCGAGCCGCTCTACGCGCTCGTCATGGCGCTCGGGTGGGGAGCGATCGCCGCGTGCGGGTTCTCAGCGATGGTGAACACCATCGTCGGCGCGGTCTTCAACGACGTCGCGAGCGCAGTGGTGAGCGCCCCGATCGTGGAGGAGGCGAGCAAGGGCATGCTCCTGCTCGGCTTCTTCTACTTCCTGCGGCGTGAGTTCGATGGCGTCGTCGACGGAATCATCTACGCGAGCTTCGTGGCGATCGGCTTCGCCGCGGTCGAGAACGTCATCTACTACGCGAGAGCCGACCTCGACCCGACGGGCCCCGGCCTCCGAGGCACGTTCTTCCTGCGCGGGCTGCTGACGCCCTGGCTGCACCCGCTCTTCACCGCGATGACCGGCATCGGCGTCGGGCTCGCGCGGGAGTCGACGAGGGCCTGGCTCCGCTTCTTGGCGCCGCCGCTCGGCTACCTGGCCGCGGTGCTCCTGCATGCGCTGTGGAACGGCTCGTCGGTGCTGCTCGGCAGCTTCGGCGCGTCGGGGGCCCTCATCTTGATGGTGTCGATCGTCCTCTGGCTGATCTTCGTCGTCGCGTTCCTCGCGATGGTCTTCGGGCTCGTCCTGCGGCGAGGCCGGATCATCCGCGCTCACCTCGTCGACGAGGTGGCGCTCGGGCACCTCACGCAGACGGAGCTCAACCTGGTCGCAAGCGCGTTCGGCGGGTTCACCGCGTACATGCGCAAGGGGAGCGCCGGGACCGACTTCGTGCGCGCGGTCGCGAGGCTCGCGCTCTCCAAGTGGCACACCGGCCGGGCGATGCGCGGCAAGACGCACACCGTGAGCATGGAGTTCATCGTCCCGCTTCGGCGCAAGATCCGCGAGCTGCGCGCGCAAGGCGCTTCGCCCTGCTGAGCGCCTACTCGAGCTCGAGGCGCTCGTCGATCAGGAGCGAAGGGAGGCCGTCGACGTCGGGGTAGACCCAGCGGCCGTCGCCGCTCAGGTACGCGCCGGCGACGGAGGGGGGGAGGGCGCCCCCATCGTGGCGGCGCGCGCGGCGCTCACGGATCGCGGCGGTGATCTGCGCGAGCTCGTCGGAGGTCGCGCGCCGGAGCGGCTGATGCGTCTCGGGGCAGGCCAGGAGCTCGTCGAGTGGCTTCGTCACGGCGCGCACCATAGCTCAACGCCCTCGCAGTCGGCGGGCGACGTCGAGGGCCGCGTACGTGAGCACGCCGTCGGCGCCCGCGCGCTTGAACGAGAGGAGGCTCTCGTCGATCGCCCGAGGCCAGTCGAGCCAGCCCTGCGACGCGGCCGCGCGCAGCATCGCGTACTCGCCGCTGACCTGGTACGCGTAGGTCGGCACGCCGAAGGCGTCCTTCACGCGCCGCACGATGTCGAGGTAGGGCATGCCCGGCTTGACCATCACCATGTCGGCGCCCTCGGCGAGATCGATCGCCACCTCGCGGAGCGCCTCGTCGCCGTTCGCCGGATCCATCTGGTAGGTGCGCTTGTCCCCTGCGCCGAGCGCGCTCTTGCTGCCCACCGCGTCGCGGAACGGTCCGTAGAACGCGCTCGCGTACTTCGCCGCGTACGACAGGATCCGCACGTGCGTGTGGCCCGCCTCGTCGAGCGCGTCGCGGATGCGGCCGATCCGTCCGTCCATCATGTCCGAGGGCGCGATGACGTCGCAGCCCGCGTCCGCCTGCACCACCGCCTGCTCGCAGAGCACGTCGACGCTCTCGTCGTTCACGACGTAGCCGTCGCGCACGAGCCCGTCCTGCCCGTGTGTGGTGAAGGGATCGAGCGCGACGTCGCACACGACGCCGAGCGGGAGCTTCGCGTCGCGCAGCGCGCGCACCGCGCGGCAGACGAGGTTGTCCGGGTTGGTGGCCTCCTCACCGCCTTCGCTCTTGTCGCGCGGGTCGGTGACCGGGAAGACGGCGATGGCGGGGACGCCGAGCTCGGCGGCCTCGTGCGCGGCCTCGACGAGGAGATCGACGCTCAGCCGCTCCACGCCGGGCATCGAGGCGATCGGCGTACGCGCGCCCGCGCCCTCCTGGACGAAGCAAGGCCAGATCAGATCGTCGACGGTGAGCGTGTGCTCGCGCGTCAGGCGGCGGGACCAGTCGTCGCCGCGGTTTCGGCGCATGCGGGTGCGCGGGAACGGACCGAAGGCGGGGATCATGTGCGCTCCATCGGGAGGATGCCCAGCAGATCGAGGAGCACCGAGACCACGTCCTTCTGCATCTCGATGCGGCGGCGCTCGGGGAAGCCCATCCAGGTCTCCACGCAGACACCCGTGCAGCCGATCGCGTCGACGATCACCTCCGTCGACGAGGTGGCGACCGGGTAGTGCTGCGCGGCCCAGCGCTCCTCGTCGCTCTGGCGCCGCGCGTTCAGCCGCTCGATGGCGTGCCCGAGGATCGTGGGCATCGGCTCGACGCCGTAGACGAGGGTCTGCCCGAACGAGGGGCTCACGTCGGGGTGGTAGCGCTTGTGGCTCTCGTGGAGCGTCGCCATGAGATCGGGGCGCTCGTCCTCGACGAGGTCCATGAACATGCGCGCG
>JAEZBP010001076.1 GCA_023427125.1 Pseudomonadota bacterium
GCCGTAGATCGGCACCTCGCCCGCGCCCGCGTCGACGCCGCCGTCGGCGCCGCCGAGCGCGCCTTGGCCCGCGCAGTCGCGGAGCATCGCGATCGCGAGCACCACGAGGAAGCCGGCGCCGACCGCGATCAGCGCCCACATCCACCAGGGGCGCTTGCCGTCGCCCTCGTCCTCGTCGCTCTTCTCGTCCTTCTCGTCGGCGCTCTCGCCGTCCGACGCCTCGCCGGCCTCACCCTCGGCCGCGGCGTCCGCGCCCTCCTCGCCGAGGCCGATCGCGCGCGCTCGCCGCGCGCCGCCGCCTGACGAGGCGTGATCGGCGTCCTCCTCCTTCTTGATGAGCGCGCCGAAGTCCTGATAGCCGAAGAGGTAGTGCTTCTCGTGACGGATCTTGCGCGGGGACGCGCCCCAGTTGACGACCTTCAGCTTGCCGTCGCCCGGATCGAAGAAGTAGTGCGCGCCACCGTCGGCATCGAGCGCCGGCACGGTGAACGCGGCCTTGTACTTGTCGTAGCCGCTCCCGCCCTTCTCGAAGACCTGCGCGGTGCGCTCGAGGCACGCGAAGAACTCCTGGATCGCCGCCTCGACATCCTCGGCGTGCTCCTCGCGCGCCTCGGGCAGCGGCACGAGCCCGGTCAGATCCCACTCGACGCGCACCGGCAGGCTGTCGCTGCCCTCGGTGTCCGGCACGAGCAGTCGCCCGTCGAAGAACTGCTCCTCGTTGAGATCGGGCGCGAGCTTCCAGATGGACACGCCGCCCACCAGGTTCGGCAGCCAGCTCTCGTTCTCGTCGTTCTTCTCGCTCACGTTGAGAGCCCCCGTTGCTCGAGGATCAGGTGCGGACCTGCGCCTTGGCGCGAACCACGGCCGAAGCGACCACCCGGCAGAGGAACGACTTGGGTCGCTCGACGCGCGCGCCGCTCGGATCGGAGCCCGCCGCGCGCTCGTGCAGCGACGAGTCGAACATGCCCGCCGCGTCCACGCTCTCGAAGCGCAGGCGCTCTAGCTCCGTGCTCATCAGGCGCGCGAGCAGCGGCGAGAGCTGGATCGTCACGTCCCGCTCGATCGGCCGCTCCTCGGCGAAGCGGTAGTAGAGGCGGCTCACCTCGAGCCCAACCCGCATCTTGGCTTCCTCTTCCATCGCGACGCGGAAGTAGAAGTTGAGCCCGCTCGCCAGGGCGAACGCCGTCTCGCCGGCGCTCGCGTCGTCGCTCAGCGCGTCGCCGAGCTCGCCGAAGAACATCCGCAGCGGGAAGCTCGGCTCGCCCGGGCGCGAGGCGAGGATCGCGTCGTCGAGGATGTCGCTCAGCACGATGCGGTGGAGCAGCGCGCCCGCCGTCTTGCTCGGGCCGGAAGCCGAGGGCGGCGCGCTCTTGGGCGCGAGCGCGGCCAGCGCCTTGCCGAAGCGCTCTCGATCCACCGCCGCGACCAGCGCGTCGAGCACCTCGCCGGTGAGCTTGCCGCTCACGCGTCGGCCTCGTCGTGGTGGCGGTAGTGGACGCTGAGCACGCCGGTGTCGAGCCAGTAGCGATCGGCGACCGCCGTCTTGAGCCGCAGCCGGAAGTCGGCCGGCGAGAACGGGTGCGCGTCGCGCTGGCTCTCGACCTCGGCGATCTCGATGTGCTCGTCCTTCACGCGGAAGCGGATCTTCACGCGGTCCTCGAGCAGCGCCTGCTCGACCCTCGGGCTCGCGGGCAGCACCTCGAAGAGCGGCGAGCCGTCCATCTCCTGGCTGTCGACGTTGCGGAAGCCGACCATCATCCCGCGCGAGTAGAGGAAAGACGGGCTGAGGTTGCCCTCGCGGAAGAGCTCGTTGATCCGCGCGATGTGCGGCTCGCTCGACTGATAGAGCCCGTAGATCGGCTGCTGCCGGACCTCCTCGAGCCCCTCGAGCAAGAGCCCCGGCAGCACGTTGCGGCTCGCGAGGTGGAGGATCGCCGCGCCCGCGGCCACGCACGACTTGGGATCGGCGATCCGCCCGTCCTTGCGCCACTTCGACGGATACCAATCGCCGACCCGATACTCGCCCATCGTCTTGATGCGCGAGGGCGAGACCGGCATCTCCGAGACGAAGAGCGAGCGCACCGGCTTGAGCTTCGAGGTGCGCCCCGCGAGCACCAGGAGATCGACGTCGAACTGCGCGAGGATGTCGGCGTACTTGCGGAGCGGCTCGCGCAGCACCCGCTCGATCGCGCGGGTCACCTCGGCCGCCTCGAAGCGGAAGGCGAGGTTCGAGAGCCCCGGCCAGCCGGGCACGGTGCGGCCGAGGAAGCGATCGACCTCGCCGAGCACCGCGTCGGACGGCAGCGGCCGCTCGAAGAGCCGCCAGATGTCGGCGACCGAGTAGAGCCGCTCGGCGTTGTGCCCCGGGATCTCGAAGCCCTCGGCCAGCGCCCAGAAGCAGCGCGCGAGCGGCAGCCAGAAGTAAGGGACGAGCTTGGCCTTGAGCGTGCGCCACTCGGCGCCGTGGCCCGCGTCCCCCTCGATCAAGAGCTGCGCGAGCTCGCGGCGCGCCTTCGCGTTCGGGAGCTGCGCGAGCACCTGCTCGATCACGATGTCCTCGACGATCGCCCGGCAGACGTCGTCGCCCGCGATCGCGATGCCGTCCTGGAAGAGCTTCTTCACCGTGAGCGCGGTGCCGGTGCCCGGCATCTGATCGCGATACTCCGCGATCATCACGTCGCTCGTTCCGCCGCCGATGTCGATCGACGCGATGCGGATCGTCTGATCCTCGCGCCCGTAGATGCGCACGAGCTCCTCCATCGAGCCGGAGAAGCTGTGCACGATCTCCTGGTAGACGTAGACCATCTGCGCGGCGAGGGCCTCGTCCACGACGAGAAAGCGCGAGAACGATCCGGTGGCCGCGTCGTAGTTCGGCCGATCCTCGGGCGCGATGCCGAGGTAGTGCGCGGTGAGGATCACCGCGTTCTTCACGAGCGTCTCGTAGACCTCGAGCTCCTCGCGCCGCATCGCCGACGGATAGGTGAGCACCAGGTGCCGGAGCACGCGCGGCAGCCCCTCGCGCCCCTGGAAGCGGCGGTAGGGCACCGAGTTGATCTGCGCGTAGGCCTGCTGGAGCACCTCGACGATCGCGAAGAGCATCATCGCGCGCGGCGCGTAGCGCGGATCGGCCGGCGTCGCGGGCCCGTCCTCGCGCAGCGTGAGCCCGTCGCCGAGATCGAAGAGGTGCTTGAGCAGCCGGCCGCTCACCGAGCGATAGCCGCTCCCTTGCTTGATCGCGAAGTGCCAGCGCTCGTCGCTCGCCTTCTCGTCCCAGAGGTAGCGCTTGGGCCCGGACAGCGTGCACGCGTAGCGGTGCGGCGTCTCGAGCGCGCGATCGAGCGCCTCGCGGCCGAGCCGCACGAGCGACGGAAGCTGGAACGAGCCGCCGACCGCGACGTCGTGCTCGCTCTCGTCGAAGGGGCTCGGCAGGAACGTGATGTTCGAGCCGAAGCTCTCCTCGGTGGTCCGAAAGGGGTTCTGCGACTCGCGCAGCTCGAGCGGCACCGAGGTGACGCCGGTCGCTTGCGCCTCGACGAGCACCGCGCTCGAGCGCGAGTTGCCCAGATCGAGCACCAACGAGACCGGCACGCTCTGGTGCTCGGACACGCGCGAGAGCTTGAGGCGCGGCAGGAGCGGCGCGAGCGTCTCGAGGAGCGCGGCGAGCTTGAAGGGCGCGCGATCGATGCCCTTCTTGCCGAGCTCGAGCATGAGCTTGCGGGTGTTGGCCTGATCGAGGAAGGCGCCGAGCTCGTTCTTCTCGAGCGGGCGGAAGGGCCGGCCGCCGTCGGCGGTGGCGTCGAGGTGGCGGCCCCTGGAGCCCTCGCTCTCCATCGTGTCGACCGCGAGCAGCGCGCGCACCTGCCCTCGGTCGCCGAGCGAGAGGTGGATCTGCACGCAGTGCAGGCAGCTGAGCTGATAGGGGCAGGGCAGCCAGCGGTTGATGAGCTCGGGCAGGTGCTCGAGCGCGCTGATCTCGACGTCGGGCTCCTCGCCCACCTCGGCGCGCCGCACGCTGAACCCGGCCCGCTCGTCGTCGCCCTTCACGACGATGAAGCCGCTCACCACGTCGGGCAGCGGCGGCAGCTTGACCTCGTGGAAGATCACCCCGGTGTCGAAGAAGAGCTCGAGCACCTCGGTGCTCGGCTCGGCCACCCGCGAGGGCGTGCGCGACGCGGGTCCGGCGTGATCGAGGGAGACCTTTCGCTTCACAGCCGCCGACTCTAGCAGCTCGCCGCCCGCCCGCGTGAGTCGTGCCTCGCGCTCGCGCTGCGAGCGAGGCGAACGGGTGCTTCGCTCGGGCGAGGGTCGCGACCATCGAGGGTGCGAAGTCCGCTTCGTCGGGCGAGGGTCGAGACCCTCGAGGGTGCGACGCGCGCTTCGCTCGATGACGGTCGCGACCGTCGGGGGTGCGAAGTCCACTTCATTGGGAGACGGTCGTGACCGTCGAGGGCACGAAGTCCACTTCGTCGATCGAGGGTCGGGACCGTCGGTGCGCGAAGTCCACTTCGTCGGGAGACGGTCCGGACCGTCCGGCGCCCGAAGTGCGCTTCGATCCCGGAGGGTCGAGACCGTCGACGATCGAAGTGCGCGTCGATCGAGGAGGGTCGCGACCGTCCGGATCGAAGTGAGCTTCGGTCGGAGAGGGTCGCGACCATCAAATCCTGCGAGGAATTGGGGTGCGCGTCTGCGCACACCCCCGCCCTTCGCAGGTGGTCGCACCGCTCACTCGCGGCGGAAGCGGCAGTAGACGAAGCGCTGGACCTTGCCGGCCGGGGTGGGGTGCTCCTCGGCCTCCGACTCGACGAGGGTGAGGTCGGGGCCGAGAGCGGCGAGGCCGGGGCCGAGAGCGGCGAGCAGGCTCTGTGGCGAGTAGCGCACGATCGGAAGGCCGCTGCAGCGCTCGGGGCCGTCGAGGGCGAAGGTGGCCACGACGATGTGTGCGCCAGGGATCGTGGATCGACGGAGCAGCTCGCGGTAGCGACGTCGATCGTCCTCGTCGACGAGGAAGTGGAAGACGGCGCGGTCGTGCCAGAGCGCGTAGCGGCGCTCGAGGGACGCCTCGGTCACGTCGGCGACGATCCACTGCACCTCGTCGCCTCGCGCGCCGAGGGGCTCGCGCGCCTTGGCCAGCGCGCGCTCCGAGATGTCGAGCACGCTCACGTCGGAGAAGCCGCGCTCGAGGAGCGCGCCCGCGAGCCGCGAGGCGCCGCCGCCGACGTCGAGGATGGCCGCGTCCTTCGCGACGCCGGCGCGCTCGATCAGCGCGAGCGAGCGATCGGGCGAGGGCTGAAACCAGCTCACCTCCTCGGGCGCGCGCGCCTCGTAGACGGAATCCCAGTGCGAACGCCGCTCGCTCGTGTCCATGGCCGGACCATGCATCGGGGGCGCCGAGAGCGCCGCTCACTCGTTGGGGTTCGGGATGCGCGGCGGGACGAGGAAGAAGATCAGGCGATCGTCGAGCGGCGTGAAGCCGTCGCCGAGGACGTTCACCTGCGCGCGGAAGATCTGCGGCACGAGGGTCGGCATCACCGTCGTGTTCATGCGCGGGACGATGTCGAAGCAGACCGGGGCGCCAGGCGTCACGCGGACGAAGGTGTCGGGGTAGCTGTCGGCGTCGATGCCGGGCCGGTCGGTCGTGGTGAGGCCGGTCGTGCAGGTGAGGCCGGGCGCGGTCGTGCCGCGGGTCTCGATGCGATCGACGAAGGCGGTGACGGCGTTGACGCTCTCGCCGTGTACGACGTCGACGGCCTGCGCGGAGACGTCGAGGGGGACCTCCGCCGCGCGGCGCACCGCGTCGGTGACGGCGGCCGAGAGGCCCGAGCCGCCGGGGGCGTTGAGCACGTAGCTCGCCGCCGTGCCGGTCGCGCCGCGGGCGATGGTGGTGTCGGTGACGAGGCGCTCGAGGAAGGGACGGGCGCCGGTGGCGGTGGCGATGCCGACCGTGCGGGCGTTCAAGGTCGCGAGCGACGCCGTCATCGTCGCCCAGGTCGGCGGGGGGCCGGCGACGCCGCTGTAGTTGCAGCCCGAGCAGGTCGGCGAGTTGTGCTGATCGACGTCGGTCATGACGAGGATGATCGGCACCGCGTCGGGGCGGAAGCACGCGGTCCCGCGGGTGCCGGCGGCGCAGGTCGGCGGGGTCGACACGTTCCCCGGGAAGCGCGCGTAGCCGCCGAGGTTGTTGCGCGAGGCGAGCGCGTAGAGCGCCGCGACCCCGGACTCCGGGCCGTCGTAGCCGCCGTTGGTGCGGTAGCGGTTGACCGCGGTCTGCGCCGTGGTCGTGCTGCTGGTCATCGTCGTGTACTGGAAGAACGGCGCGTCGTGCACGATGCCGACCGCGTCGGTGCCGATGCCTGCGCTCCCGTATGTGCCGACCGGGTAGTCGTCGAAGCCGCCGACGCCGAACCACGCGTCCGAGATGCGCGAGCGGATGTCGGGGATCACGGTGCTGCTCAGGCCGGCCTGGAGCGCCGCGATGGTCCCGCTCATCGAGCCGGTGTTGTCCATCAGGAAGTAGACGTCGGCCTTGGTGAGCGTGGTCGAGAACTGCAGCGTGTCCCGCGTCGGCTCGGGCGGCAGCATGTAGGGCACGACGAAGACGAAGTCGCCGCGGGTGCGCGGGCTGTCCGAGGCGTCGAGCGGATCGGTCCCGGCGCCGACCTCGATCAGATCGCTCACGCCGTCGCCGTCGGTGTCGGCGCGGGTGCGGCTCGTGCCCGCCGTGCGCTCGGCCGCGTCGCTCAGGCCGTCGTTGTCGCTGTCGGGATCACGGAAGTCGAAGATGCCGTCGCCGTCGGTGTCGACCGGCGGGGTCACGATGTCCGCGTCGCCGGCCTCGAGCGCGTCCGGGAAGCCGTCGTCGTCGGTGTCGAGGTCGAAGATGTCCTCGAGGCTGTCTCCATCGGTGTCGATGAAGCCCTCGACCGCGTCGTGGATGGTGTCGCCGTCGCTGTCCGGCGTGTTGTAGTCGGGGCGTCCGTCGCCGTTGGTGTCGCGCGGGCTCGCCGGGTCGCCGCCGATCTCGGTCGCGTCGTCGAAGCCGTCGCCGTCGTTGTCGAAGTCGCGGAACGCCGGGCGGGTGTCGCCGTCGTCGTCGCTCGTGCCCTCGATCAGGTCCGGGACGCCGTTGTCGTCGCTGTCGAGATCGCGGAAGTCGGGCGTGCCGTCGAAGTCGCTGTCGACCGGCGCGGTCGCCAGGTTCGTGTCGCCGGCCTCGATCATGTCGAAGATGCCGTCGTTGTCGGCGTCGCGATCCATGTAGTCGGGGACGCCGTCCTCGTCGGTGTCGACGCGCGTCGCGCGACCCTCGTGGAGGTCGCTGATGCCGTCGCCGTCGGTGTCGCCGAGCGGATCGAAGCCGAGGCCGGAGTCGACCGGCGGCATGGCGGAGTCCGCCGGCGGCATCGCGGCGTCCAGCATCGGCACGTACGCGTCGGACTCGGGGCCGGCATCCGCCCGCGGCCCGGCGTCGCTCCTCGTGCGGGGCTCGCACCGCCCGTCGCGACAATAGCCGTCGGGGCAGTCGTCGTCGACGGCGCAGGGTCGGCCCTGGGGGTTCTCCACTGCGCAGCCGCTGGCGCCCAGCACCAGAGCCAGTACGCCGAACGTCCACTTCACTCGCTCCGACATGCCGCCTCCGTAGGTGTGCAAGAATACGCCATTCCCATCCTCATGCGTAGGCAGGTTCGATGACGAGCACGACGGAGCCGTGCGGTGAGTGCGGTGGAGCGCTGGCGCCCGGGAGCGGATCGCTGCCGCCCTGCCTCTGCACGCTGGTCACGCGGGAGACGCTGCCGGCCCTCGCGATCCCCGAGGCGCGCGGCGGCGCCGGCACCGAGGCGCGCGCGCTGCGCTGCCCGGGCTGCGGCGGCTGGCTCGATC
>JAEZBP010001204.1 GCA_023427125.1 Pseudomonadota bacterium
CCCACGCGCCGCGCTGGCGCTGCGTCCGCAGCCAGAGCGCCGAGAGGGCAGGCAGCTCGAGGGGGCCGGCCGTCACGCCGCGCCACGAGGGGAACGGGATCGCCTTGGCCGCCGACGGAACCCACACGTTCGAGGCGTCGCGCGCGCCGAGGGCGGTCACGATGTGCGAGAGCCAGCGGAGCTGCTCGTTGCGGACGTGCGCGTCGAACGCCGGCACCAGCGAGACGATGGTGGCGGCCGGCTGCTTCTCGAGCAGCTCGCTCACGGAGCCGGTCAGGCGGAGCGCGAGCGACACGTCACGCCCGCTCCCCGTGCGCAGCGACGCGCGATAGCCCTCGCGCGGATGCTCGATCATCCCCCGCTGGCCCTCGACGGTGAGCGTCGCGGTCGGCCCGTGCTCTTCGGTCCAGTCGCGCGCCCACGCGCGGGGATCGAGCGGTCGCTCGGGAGGCGCGCCGCGGAGGAGCACCGCGCTGATCCGCTCGTCGGTCGCGTCGCGCGCGTCGGTGAGCCGCCAGCGGCCGCCGACGTACTCGACCGTGGAGGCGAGCCGGAGCGCGGTCCCGCTCGGCGCGTGACGCACCTCCTCGTACGCCTCCGCCAGGCCATCGCCCACGAGGCGCACGGCCTCGACGTGGGTGTCGGCGTTGGACCAGAAGTCGACCCCCTCGGCGCCGAACCGGCGCCCGAGCCGCGCCTGCTCCCTGCGCATCGCGAGCGGATGCGCCATCTCCCGCAGCTCCCCGTAGCGCCCCTCCCGCAGGGCGTCGCGGACCTCCCGGACGAGCTCCGCCACCTCGTCGCACACGGCGGTGTCCAGCGTGAGGTGCGTCGCTCGATCGTCTCGGTCGAGCTCCCGTGCCCCTTGCGCCGTCTGCATGGCCGCTCGCCCTGCACGGGTGATTCCGTCGCACGCCTCGTGCGACGGGGGGCACCGCCCCCGTGGCCGTGAGCCACGGGCGGCTCGCGTTGACGCGCACATCGCCGCACAGCAGCCGCTGGATCCGAGCAGCGCGGCCCGAGCACGGGCGTTGCGACGAGGGCCACCCGTCAGGAGGCACCATGCGCGCACGTGCATTCATCGCCGGCATCATCGGCGCCGCGCTCCTCGCGATCGCCAGCGCCTTCGCCCGCCGCGCGGGCATCCCGATGGATCTCGAGTGGCTCCAGGGCTCGCTCTTCACGGGCGCGGAGGGCGCGCGAGGCGCGAGCGCGTACCTCCTCGGCCTGGTCGTGCAGCTGGCCGTCGGCGGCGTGCTCGGCCTGATCTACGGCGCGATCCTGGCGCACACCCCGCAGCCCTCCCTCCGAGCGGGGGCGTTCCTCGGCCTGGTGCACGCGCTGATCGCCGGCGTCCTCCTCGCGCTCGTGCCGATGCTCCATCCGGCGGTGCCCGAGGCGCTCTCTGCGCCGGGGCTCCTCATGTCGGGCCGCGGTACCGGCGCCTCGATCGTGTTCGTCCTCTTGCACGTGGGCTTCGGGATGTTGATGGCGGCGCTCCTCGCCCCGCACGCCGCGAGGCAGCCCGCCGCGACCGCGGCGCCGGCGTCACGGGGTGAAAGACTACAGTGATGAACTGTAGGAATATCGCCCGTGTAATCCGATTTGATCTGTTGTCGCACCTGTTCGAATGTCTAGCAGCAGTAAAGTCCTCCAGGAGGAAACCTCGATGTCCCGTATCCGACAGCTCGGCGGCGCGAAGACGTGGATCGTGGCGCTCGCGTGCGTCGCCCTGACCGGCGGTGCGGTGCTGGCGCAGGAGCGGCCCGCCGAGAGGGCGCCGACGACGTCGTCGAGCGAGCGCCGCGCGATCGCGAACGCGGCCGAGCTCGGGCAGGCCTTCGCGGCGGTGGCCGAGGCGGTCTCGCCCTCGGTGGTCAGCGTGAGCGTCGACGCGCGGCTGCCGAACGGCGGGATGGCCGCGATGCCCTTCGGCCCCTTCGGCATGACCCCTCCGCAAGACGACGGGCTCGCGCACGGCAACGGCTCGGGCGTCGTGGTCCGCCCCGACGGGTACATCCTGACGAACTTCCACGTGGTCCAGCACGCGGAGCGCATCGAGGTGCAGCTGCAGGACGGCCGGCGCTTCGTCGCCCAGGTCGTCGGCGCCGATCCGGCCACCGATATCGCGGTGATCCGCATCGCCGCGCGCGACCTACCGGCCGCCAGCTTCGCCGAGTCGAGCGGCGTGCGCCCCGGGCAGTGGGCCATCGCGATCGGCTCGCCCTTCGGGCTCGACTACACGGTCACCACCGGCGTCGTGAGCTCGGTGGGGCGCGGCGGCCTCGGGATGAACGAGATCGAGGATTATCTCCAGACCGACGCCAGCATCAATCCGGGCAACTCCGGCGGTCCGCTGGTCGATCTCGACGGGCGCGTGATCGGCATCAACACGATGATCATCGGGCGCGGCGCCGGCATCGGCTTCGCGGTCTCGGCGGAGCTCGCGCGGCGCGTGGCGACGCAGATCCTCGAGCATGGCCGGGTGCGGCGCGCGTGGATCGGCGTCTCGTTCCAAGAGCTGACGCCGGAGCTCGCGGCGGCCTTCTCGCTCGGCGAGCGCTCGCGCGCCGGCGCGCTGATCGCCGACGTCGTCTCGGGAGGCCCCGCCGCGCGCGCCGGACTTCGCGCGGGGGACGTGGTGGTCGGCGTCGACGGCCAGCCCGTGCGCGAGGGCCGCGATCTCTTGCGC
>JAEZBP010001208.1 GCA_023427125.1 Pseudomonadota bacterium
GCCCAGATCGCCGGCTACCTGCGCGACGACGCCGAGCGCCTGCGCGAGGGCGCACGCCGCGGGCACGTCGCGCACGCGGCGCTCCTGACCTACCAGCGCGACGTGCTCCTCCCCGCGGCGGCCGACTACTTCGAGGGGCTCGACGGGTCGGCCGCGAGCGCGTACCGCGCGCACATCGCGCTCCACGACGAGCTCCTCGCGCGGGCGCCGGTCGACGGCTCGCTCGGCCCTGACGAGTATGATCGCCGCTGGGCGCTCAGCTTCGAGCTGCCGCCGCCGAGCGAGCTCGAGGCCCTCGCGCGCGACGCGCTCGAGCACACGAAGGCCCGGCTGCTCGAGGTCGCGCGCGCGCTCGCCGACGCGCCGATCCGCGACTTCGCGGACGCCGCGGCGCTCGTCCGGCACCTCCAGCAAGAGCGGCTCACCGAGGGCACCGATCTGCGCGCGCACTACCGCGCGATCCTCGCGCGCGTCGCGGCCTTCGCCGGTGAGCGGGGCCTCTTCGACGTCGGCGACGCGCTCGACGCGATCGGCATGGACGACTACCCGGAGGGCATGCGCGCGCTGGGCGCCGGCACGAACTGGCCGGCGCCGCTCCTGCGGTCCGGCGGTCGCGGCCACTTCGTCCTCCACCCCGAGCCGAGCGCGCACCCGGCCGCGTGGAGCGCCATCCTCGCGATCCACGAGGGCATCCCCGGCCACTTCCTGCAGAGCCGGATCTGGCAGCGCCGCTTCGCCGGCGCGCGCGCCCCGCTGCGCTTCGCGTGCGTCGCCGACGAGGTGGCGATCCCGCGCGCCTACTTCGGCGCGATGCTGACGGTCGAGGGCTGGGCCGTGCACACCGAAGAGGTGTTGCGCGCCGCCGGCTTCCATCCACCGCGCGACGCGCTCTTCGCGCTGGTCGCGCACGCGCTGCGGGCCGCGCGGGTGGTGGGCGACATCGGGCTCCACCGGCGGACCCTGAGCGCGGAGCAGGTGGCGGCCTTCCTCGTCGAGAACGTCGGCTACGCGCCGGCCCCGGCCGCGATGGAGGCCGAGCGCTACGCGCACGCACCGCTCCAAGCGGTGACCTACTTCGCCGGCGCGCACGCGCTCGGCGCCCTCGCGGCCGAGCACGGCGGAGATGCCCAGGCCCACGATCGTCTCTGCGCCTTCGGCCCGGTGCAGCCGGCGGCCATCGCCCGTGCCCTCGTGGCCGGGAGCTGATTGGATCCTCGTAAAAACACGAATGTTTCCGAGGTCTTGCGTGCCGGGTTGGGCGCCTCCGAGGCTTTGGCTGCCATTCCGCCATCTGTGTCCGATTCCACTTTTCCCCAACTCTGGATTGACACGGCCGAGCAACTGTCACATTTTCGTACACCTCGCTCGACCGTCCCTGACCAGGGACGGTCGGGGATCGAGGACGGCACTTGGACGGGAGGTCTCGGATGGCACGAGTGACGGGTCTGGCGCTGCTTGCGCAGCTGCTCCTCTTTGGCTGCGCGATGGAGGCGGGCGGGGAGGTGGGGGCCGCCGAGGCGCCCCTTAGCGAGCGCACGCAGCAGATCCTCCGCTGCCAGGCCAACCCGGTCCTCGCGACCCTGAGCCAGGCGGACCGGGCGCGCTTCCGGCGCGGCTGCGAGCTCTTCTTCACCGAGACGTTCGATGGCAATGGCCGCACCTGCGGGAGCTGCCACCTGAACGAGCTCGGCAACCACGACGCCTCGGACAACAACCTCGACTTCAGCCCCGAGGACGCCCAGCGCCTCTTCGACGAGGACCCGGCGCACGCGCTCTTCCGGCCGATGGACTCGGACGACGGCGCGGGCGAGGACTACACGATGCTCCTCGCGCACGGCCTCGTGCGCATCCCCTTCGTGCTGCCGCCGAACGTGACGGTCGACGAGGTCGACTCTCCCTTCGTCCGGGTCGATCCGGTGACCGGTCAGACGACGGTCACGGTGCTGCGCAGCACGCCGAGCACCGAGAACATGGCGCTCGAAGAGAGCCTGATGTGGGACGGGCGCAACGGCGCCGACGGCCACCAGCAGGCTATCGACGCGGTGATCACGCACTTCCAGGCGAGCCGGCTGCCCACCGCCGCCGAGGCGGCCGATCTCTCGTTCTTCCAGGAGCAGATCTTCACGAACCGCTCGCTCCGCCACTTCGCGAAGGGCGGCGCGGCGCCGACGCTCCCCGAGGCCCCGCGAGGATCGAGGTGGGACTCGGTGCGTCGCGGGCGTGAGTTCTTCGTCTCGCACGAGGTCGTCCCGGACGCGCCGGTGCGCGGCGGTCACTGCGCGACGTGTCACTCGGGCCCGATGCTCGACACCACCAACGAGTTCAACCCCGTCGCCCCGGCCGGCCACGTGCTCTCGAACAACTTCGTCTCCGAGACCAACACGGCCAACCCGGGCTTCCCGCCCGGCTCGCGCGTCGGCATTCAGCTGCCCGAGCTCACCTACCGCATCACGGCGACCCACGACGTCGTGATGGAGCCGGGCATCCCGCTCTTCCCGATCCCGCCGGGCGCGCCGATCTTCCCGGCCGGCTCGACCTTCACGCTCCGCTCGTCGGATCCGGGCCGGATCCTCACGAACGGCGAGCCCTGCGAGCTCGTGGCCGCGTGCCTGATCAACTCCGATCCGGTGAGCGGGCAGCTCGGCACGACGTCGGTCTTCCGCATCTCGTCGCTCTGGGGCTCCGCCGACACCGCGCCGTACTTCCACGACAACAGCGCGGCGACGCTGGAGGAGATGATGGAGGTCTATCGGACGGTGTTCCTCGTCACGGCCTTCGGCACCGGCAACCCGGCCTGGATGCTCTCGCCCCAGGAGGAGGCGGACATCCTCGCGTACATGCGCTTCGCGTTCACGCGCGACCGCGACCTGCTTCCCTGAGCTACTGGCGTGCGCATTCGCGCGCACCAGCCGACACCGCTGAGAAGACGGTTGGCCTCGGGCGCGCGTTGCGTATGATGCGCGCCCCGAGGAGCAGCAGGAGCAGGGCACATGTCGACGGCACAGCGAGCCGAAGTTGGCGCGAAGCGCATTGGCGACCTCTGGATCACAGTCCATCCGGACCACGCGCTCAGCGAGGCTGAGTGGCGTGAACACCTCGACCTCTCGGTCGCCGAGGTCCAGCGCAACGGCCCCTACCCCGGCATCCTGGTGTGGGCGCCCAAGCAGGGGCCGAGCGCCCATCAGCGCCGGATCATGACCGAGGAGTACGGGAGGCGGCTCAGCCTCGACAAGCAGCGGGCCTGCGCGGTCATCACCGACTCGGCGCTGGTGCGGGGCATCCTCACCGCGCTCACCTGGTTCGGGAGCGGCACCGCGATGAACTCCTTCTCGTCGTCCGACGCGAGCAAGGCCCTCGACTGGCTGGCCCTCCACATCGAGTTCGATCGCAGGCGGGCCGAGGACGCGCTGCACTCGCTCCGCATGGTCGCCGCCCGGCAGCGCGTGGCCTCCGGCAAGTGAAGCGCCACTGACGAGCGAGCGGCGCGGCTCGAGCCCGCGCCGCTCAATACCCGTAGAGGTTGCCCTGCGCGGCGCCGGCCTCCATCAACGCGAGCAGCTCGCCCGCGAACGCGGCCTCTGCGCGGAGCGCGTCGTCGTCGAGCGCCTCGGCGTCGGCGCTCAGGCGCTCGGCCGTCGCCCGGGCGAGCGCCACCGACGCCTCGCCATCGCTCGCGTAGAGCGCCGCGGCGTCGTGCATCCCGGTCACCGCGAGCGCGAGCGCGACGGTGCGCCCGGTCGCCGGCTGCGCGTACGCGTGACCGCGCTCGTCGGGGCTCAGGCTCGACCAGTCCACCGCGAGCGACTCCGAGACCGGCGTGCCGTTCGGGCGCGTGTACTCGAGCGCCAGCGTCGCGCCGGCCTGCGCGATCGGCAGATCGTCCGCGCGCCCGAGCTCGACGAGGAGCGCGCCGCGCTTGCGGCTCAGGAAGACTGAGGCCACCTCGAGCGCCGCGCTGCCGTCCTCATCCGCGCCCGGGAACCCGTAGCCCGCGAGCACGCTCGTCCCCGTGCTCGGGGTGATCGCGACGCGCAGGTCGTAGGCGATCGGCGTGAGCAGGAAGGGCCAGCTCTCCTCCATCAGCGCGGGCACGTCGTCCGCTGCCATCAGGCTGAACGCGTTGCCGCCGCGCAGGTGGCTCATCGCCTCGAAGAGCTCCTGTCCGAGCCCGACGCCCATGCCGAAGACCGTGATGCCCACGCCCTCGTCGGCGCCGGCCTGCACCATCGCCTGGAACTCGCTCGGGCTCGTCGCGCCCACGTTGGGCTGCACGTCGGTGAAGAGCAGGACGCGCACGTTGTGGCCGCTCGCCGCCTCGGCGCGGGCGATCGCGTAGGCGCGCTGGAGGCCCGCCTCCATGTTCGTCGAGCCGCCCTCGCCCAGGGCCGCGATCGCCGCGTTGATCGCGCCGCTGTTGGCGCCGCTCGTCAGCGGGAGCGGGGTGGCCACGCTGCTGCCGTAGGTGACGATCGCGATGCGGTCGCCCTCGCCGAGCTCGGCCGCCATGCGCTCGAGCAGCGCGCGCGACAGCTCGCCGGGGCTGGTGTCGCCGTAGCTCCATCCCATCGAGCCCGAGACGTCCACGGTGGCGATGATGGTGGCGGGCGGCCGCTCGTAGGTCTCGGGGTCGACCGTCGAGGAGAGGCCGATCTGCACCCACGCGCGGGTCTGCTCGTCGAGGTTCGGCGCGATGGCGCCCGCCGCGCCGATGCAGAGCACGTCCGCGCACGCCCCGCCCGAGACCGGCAGGTCGTGCTCGCTGAACATCCCCTCCACGACGAACGCCTCCGCGGGCGGCACGCGCCCCTCCTCCACGAGCGCGCGCGCCAGGCCCATGTCCTGAACGCCGCCGGGGGTCGCGCCGAACTCGCCAGGTGCGCCGCTGCTGAACGCCGGGGCGCCGCTCATGGCGCAGCCGGCGCCGAGCGCGAGCGAGGCAATCACGAAGATGAGCTGCGTCAATCGAGTCATTCCAAGTCCTCCGGCCCACGTCGTCACTCAACACGTGTGCCAGCACCGGAACCTCGGGACCGCGCGGCCCAGGCGTGTGCCTCCGTGTGCCGCGGCACAGCTCAACAGGCATGCTCCGCCCGATCATCGACGGGGCGAGCCCCGGCTCGCCTGACGGCTACTCGAACGTGACGAGCAGCGCCTGGCTCTCGACGCTCACGCCCTCGGCGACGTGCACGGCCTTGACCGTTCCGTCCTTCGGCGCGCGCAGCTCGTTCTCCATCTTCATCGCCTCGATCACGACGCAGGGATCGCCGACCACCACCGCGTCGCCGGCCTTGTGGAGCACCTTTACGATGCGCCCCGGCATCGGCGCGCGCAGCTCGTTGGCGCCGGACCCGCTCGCGCCGCTCTTCTTCGCTCGCGCGCGCGCGCGCTCCGAGACCACCTCGGCGATCGCCCGCGCGCTCCCCGCCGCGCCCTGCGCGCCCTCGGGCTTGCCGCCGCTCGCGATGTCGTAGACCCGCGCGCCGAGGCGCAGGCTCACGCCGCCGGGCACGCGCTCGACCTCGGCCGCGAGGGGGGGGCCGTCGCGCGTCTCCGTCCCAGCTCCGCTCGGCGCGAGCGTCACGTCCACCTCGCGCTCGCGTCCCTCGATCGTCACCCGGTACTTCATGGCGCGCGAACGCTATCCGATGGTGCGCGGGGTGACAAACATGGCCGACGGGCGTTGGCCGACGAGGACGGGGGCGCGCGCGCCCTTTCGAGGGGCCGCGCGGTGCTCACCTCGGTGAGGCAGGTGCAGCTGGGGGGCCGCTCTCGTATCGTGGGTGCGCGGAATCGCTGAAGCGCTCCGCGTGTCGGAGAGGACGTCGTGGCCACGAAGCGGGAGTCGAAGGCGATCGAGAAGCCGAAGGCCAAGCGGGGCGTCCTGGCCTACCTGAAGGAGCGGCACGACCCGCTCACCGGCCTGCTCCTCACCATCCCGGTCTTCCTCGTCTACCACCTCGGCATCCTCGCGATCGATCTGCGCAACGGCGTCGATCTCGTGTCGATGGCCGCCTTCGAGCTGCTCGACCGCAGCCTCCTCGCCTACATCGGCGTCACGCTCGGCTATGCGCTGGCGATCGGCGTCGCGGTCGTCGTCCTGCGGCGTCGCGGCAGCATCAAGCCGGCCGAGCTCCTCCCGGTCCTCGGCGAGAGCGTGCTCCTCGCGATCGTGATGTTCTTCACCGTCGGCTGGGCCACCGAGCAGATCTTCGGCATCCAGGTCGGCGCCGCCGGGATGAACCCGCTCGAGAAGCTCGTGATGTCGGCGGGCGCGGGCTTCCACGAGGAGCTCATCTTCCGCGTCGTCCTCTTCGCCGGCGGCGCGCTGGCGCTGACCAAGCTCGCGCGCCTCAGCAACGCGAAGGCCGCCTGGATCGCCGCCCTCGTCTCGTCGCTGCTCTTCAGCGCCGTCCACTACATCGGCCCGCTCGGCGACGACTTCCAGATCGTGAGCTTCACGTTCCGCTTCCTCGCCGGCATGTACCTCGCGGCCGTGTACCGCTTCCGCGGCTTCGCCGTCGCCGTCTACACGCACGCCATCTACGACGTGATCGTCTTCTTCCTGCTCTAGCCCGGATCATTCACGAGGGCGCCAGGGGCAGGCCGTAGCTCGTCGAGGACGCTTGGCCGCACGCCCGAAGCGCAGCGAGGAACTTGCGCTTCATGTCTCCGAATCGTGCTCGGTCATTTAGCCCGGCCGAAGCTCGTTGCGGGGCTCGGTGGATCACGGCCACCCCGATCGAGCTTCGGGGCGCGGGTACTACCGCTACGGGATGCAGATGCCGAGGTCGCCCGTCTCGAACTCGTCGACGCAGGTCTGGGTCGACGGGCAGTCGCTGAGCCCGATCCGACAGAGCGCACGACAGGTGCTGGAGCCGTCGCACGCCCCGCTGATCCGGCCGCTGACGACGCCGCACCACGCGCCGGGCTCGCCGGAGCACACGCTCCCCACCGAGGCGGTGTCCGCGCCAGCGTCCGCCACGCAGAGGCCAACCGGATGGCAGGTCTGACCGGACGGGCAGGCCGACGCTCCGAACACCTGGCAGGTGCGGCGGCAGCGGCCGGTACCGGCCCCCTCGTCGATGCAGCCCAACCCGGCAGCGCACCCCGAGCTCGTGGGGGACGTCTCGCAGATCGCGCCCTCGGCGCTGGTGCCGGCGCGCCGGCAGAACCCGACTCGGCCCGTGAAGTCGCCCTGGCTGCACTGCTCGCCCGCCCCGCAGGCCGGCGAGGCGGGGACGCACTCTCGGTAGCACGCCCCCGAGGTGGCTCCGTCCGCCTGCAGGAGGCACACCTCCGTGGAGAGGCAGCTGTCCGAGCTCGTGCACTCCGGCGAGGCGCAGCGGAGCGTCGACGGGTCACAGATGAAGGCCGTCGGGGAGCCGCAGTCCTCCGGGCTGGCGCACGTCCCGGATGCGCACACGCCCGAGGCGCTGCACGTCGCGCCTCCACTGCACGTGCCGCAGGTGCCGCCGCAGCCGTCGCTCCCGCACTCGCGCCCGGCGCACGACGGCGTGCAGCCCGCTTGGCACTGGCCGGCCGCGCTGCAGGAGCTCCCCACGGAGCAGGTGCCGCAGCTCCCTCCGCATCCGTCGTCTCCACAGACCCGCCCGGCGCACGCGGGCGTGCAGCTCCCGCACTGCCCGGCCGCGCTGCAGGAGCTCCCTCCGGAGCAAGCGCCGCAGCTCCCGCCGCACCCATCCGAGCCGCACACGCGGCCCGTGCACTCGGGGACGCACCCGGCGGCGGCGACCCGCGGGCCGGCGTCCACGCGCGGCCCGATGGGCCGGTTGTCGCCGCACCCGAGCGCCGCGACGGCGAGCACCATGGGGATGACGAGGAGCGAGAGCCGCGCCGCGAAGCTTCCCGCGCGCGAGGCGACTCCGCGGTACGCGTGGTCGGTGTCGGTGGTCATGTTCACGCCTGCCACGGTAGCGAAAGTGGCCGGCGCCGTCATGCCCGTCGTCAATCGCGCCCCCACGCAGCGCGAACGATCGACGAGCCGCGACCGGCCCCGGTGCAGGAGCGGGACGGGCGCTCTCGCGACCTACTCGTGCGTGTGCCCGACGCCGAACGCGTCGAGCGCGATCGTCGAGTGCGCGAACGCCCCGCCGGCGCGCATCTCGGCGGCCACCCAGATCGCCTCCATCAGCTCCTCGCGCGTCGCCCCCTCGCGCTTGGCCCCCTCCACGTGCCCGCGGATGCAGTAGGGGCACTGCGTGACGTGCGCGACGGCCACCGCGATCAGCTGCTTGGTCTTCTTCGAGAGCTGCCCCTCCGCGAAGACCGCCCGGCTGAACTGGCGAAACGCCTCGTCGATCTCCGGCGCCGCCTCGCGCCGCGCCTTCCGGATCTCACTCGTGCTGCTGGGATACATCGAGTCGCTCATCGGATCCTCCATCGGTGTGGGGTGCTCATGTGGGGCTGCGGCGTCGCCCTCGGCAACCCGGATGTACCGTCGCGAGCGCGCCGAGCGAACGGCCCGGACCTTCACTCGCCGCGCGTCCGCTGGTATCTGGGAGGTCTCATGAACGTCCGCGCAGGCACCTCGTTGGCGGTCTCGATGATGTTGGCCCTGGCCGGCTGCGAGGGCCGCACCTCGGGGGGCGACGGCGGCGCCCCTCAGGGCGATGGGGGCGTTCCGCAGACCGACAGCGGAACGACGACGCCGACGAGCCCGCTGGTCGATCCGGAGTGCACCGACGGGATGTACGGCGAGGTGCTGCCCGACCCGGACGCCGACATCGCCGATCTCGTCGGAGCCTACGATCCGTCGACGCTCGACGCGTTCGTGATCGCGGTGCTCGAGCGGCGCTACGGGGTCGGCGCGCACCTGGTCGAGGGCGCGAGCGCGACGCAGGACTGCATCGACCGCTTCATCGACGACACCAGCACCGCGGCGTCGGTCCTCAGGGCGCTGCCGACGGTCGTGCACGAGTGCGGTCACATGCTCGACAACGCGCAGAGCTCGGGCGCCGAGAGCGTGTACGTCCTCACCGAGACCCTCTCGCTCTCGTGCTCGCAGGGCGACGCGGTCGGCCGCGGCGGGCTCACGTTCGCGCGCAACCTCATCATCGACGACGAGTACCAGTCGCTGCGCCCGCCCTGCGGCGGCACCTTCTCGCCAGGCTGCGACTTCTACGCCGACATCTACCTGAACGGCGATCCCGACGACGGCACGTTCGACAGCGGCGATCAGGGCTTCAGCGTGCTCTTCGACGAGGTCGTGCAGTACGTGAACTCGATCGCGACCGCGCTCGCGATCACCAACGAGCTCAGCGGCCCCGGCTCGGTCAGCGAGCGCGACGGCATCCTCAACTTCCTCTGGTACATGCAGCGCTACCTGCGCATGGCGCGCCTCGAGCACCCGAGCGCGTACGCCCACCTCGTGAGCGGCGACGGCGGCTGCTGGCGGGAGGCGATCCTCACGGTGTGGGGCCGCGCCTGGCTCTACCTCGACGCCACCGCGGGGATGGGCCACCTCGGCATCGACGACGACATGCTCACAACGCTGGTGAGCGACCCCGAGCTGCTCGCCGAGATCCAGCTCCTGCGCGACGCCGAGGGCTGCCCGGCGCCTTGAGTTTGCTGGCGCGCTTTGTTGGCTGGCGCGCGCCTTCGCGCGCGCAGGCCGAGCTGCGCGACCTTTCCGTCCAGTCGGCGCTCCCCGTCCCCCGTGTCCAGCCGAGGGTGAACGCGCCGCTCGGCGTTCTCCGAGCGCCGTGATTTCGCGACAGTCTTTGAGTCCCGCTCAGAACGGCACGCCCAGGTGGCCGTAGATCTGGTCGATGCCGCCCTCCATCAGGCCGCGCGCGTAGCCGACCCGTAAGGTGAACGGCAGCACGTAGCCGAGCGTGAAGTCGATCATCACGTGGCCGCCGACGCCCACGCGGAGCCGCTCGAAGTCGAGCGCGCCGCTGAACGCGTCGCCGGCGTCGGCGTAGACGGCGGCGTGGATGCGGTTCAGGTAGACGGGCAGGGTCAGGATGCCGGCGTTGACCCGCCAGATCGGGAAGCGGTACTCGATCTGCGCGAGGTGGTACTGGGTGCCGCCGCGATCGTACGCGGGGTAGCCGCGCAGCGCGGCGCCGCCGAGGATCACGTTGCTGAGCAGGCCGTCGACGATGCTGACGTCGGGGAAGCCACCGACCGAGAAGGTGTCGCGGTAGCCCGGATCGCCGTCGGCGATGCCGCCTGCGTAGTGCAGCGCGACCACGTGCGACTCGCCCCACGGCATCGGAAGGTACTGGCGCACGTACCAGGTGAAGTTGACCGAGCTGAACGCGCTGCCGATCGCCGGATCCTCGAGCGAGAGCGTGACGCCGAGCGCGGTGCCGGCGCTCGAGCTGATGTCGTAGGTGTAGCGCTCGACGTTCGAGTAGCTGATCTGTGCGCGCAGCTCGGAGTGGTAGCCGGTGCGCGGGTAGCTCGGCGGGTCCTCGTTCGGATCGAGGCGGGCGACGAGGGGCTCGGCCGCCTCGGTGAAGCGGGGGTTGTAGCTGACGCCGACGCTCGCTCCTTGGAAGGTGCCGGGGAAGGAGTAGCCGAGGCGGACCTGCCCTCCGATCGCGTGCTCGACCCAGCGCCGATCCTGGCCGCCGGCGTAGAAGCCGCTGCGCGGCGCGATGCGCCGGTAGAGGTGCGCGCCGATGGTGAGCGGGAGGCGGCGGTACTCGTAGTCGAGGTCCGCGTTGACGTCGCCCCGCGTGAAGCCGTGCACCGCGCGCAGCGACCAGCGATGCCAGCCGGCGAGATCCTCGCCGGCGACGGTGATGCCGACCGCGCTCCCCCAGCCGTCGCTCGTGAGATCGAGCATGTACGAGCGGGGCCAGAGCGTCTCGAGCGGCTGGTAGTCGCGGCTGAGCCCGGCCCAGAGCTCGTCGTCGTCGGGCGCCTCCGGGCGCGTGTCGATGTAGGGCTCGGCGGGTCGCGGCTCGACGCTCCTCAGATCGAGGTGGAAGAGATCGAAGCCGTAGCTCGTGTAGCCGACGTAGACGAGGTGCCGGCCGTCGCGCGAGACCGCGGGCTGGTAGGCGCCGGCGACCACGTTGGTCACCTGCAAGAGGCGGCCGCTCGTGACGCGGTACGCGTAGATGTTCGCGATGCCGGTGCGGTCCGAGCTGAAGTAGAGCGTGCGCCCGTCGGCCGACCACTCGGGCCCGCTGTCCTGCGCGCGATCGTGGGTGATCGCCGTGACCTCGCCGCTCTGGGCGTCGACGAGCGCGATGTCTCGGTAGCCGCCGCGCTGCCAGCGCGAGACCGCGATGGTGCGCCCGTCGGGGGAGAAGCGCGGCGTGTACACCTGCTCGAAGCGCTCGCTCTCGAGCAGGCGCCGCGCAGTCCCGGGCACGTCTCGGGTCTCGGCGATCATCAGGTGCGTCGTGCCGGCGCCGTTCACGGTGAAGACGACTCGCCGTCCGTCGGGCGACAGATCGGGCTCGCGCGCGCGCATCCCGTTCGTCAGCCGGTCGACCCTCCCGCTCTCGAGATCGCGCCGGAAGAGATCGTGGAACATGTAGATGTCGCGGTGATTGTCGGGCCGGGTGAAGTAGATCGCGCGCCCGCTCGGGTGGAGCGCGTAGCCCGGCTCGCCGGAGACCCGCGCGAGCTCGCGCTGCGCCTCCGGTCGCTCGAGCTCGAGCTCCATCACTCGCGTCCGCGAGCGCCCGTCGGCCCGCCAGTACATCAGCCGGCCCTCGGGCGTGAAGCGCGGCATCCGCGCGATCTCGCCGTGGTGCGTGAGCCGCTCGCCCTCGACCCGCCCCGCCGCGATCACCTCGTCGCGCATCGCCTCGTAGTGCGCGCGGCGATCGAGGAGGAACTCGTCGTAGAGCTCGATGAAGCTCTTGCCCGTCGCGCGCCGCGCCGCGCGGTTGAGCCCCCAGGGCAGCACCGAGTCGCCGTAGGCGCGCGCGATCGTCGCGATGGCCTCGCGCCCGTAGCGGTTCGCGATGTGCTCGATGAGCTGCGAGCCGTAGAGGTACCAGACGTTGCCGTGGGGCCAGCGGTCCGCAACGTTCGAGATCTGGTCGATGCGGAAGAAGCGATCCTCGAGCGCGTCCATCCGCAGGTACATGTCGAACATGGTCGAGCGCATGCGCCCGCCCGAGGTGCGCTCGCTCTCCTGCCAGGTCGCGACGCCCTCGAGGATCCAGCGCGGCTGGACGTGGTTCGGCGCGTAGACCTTGCCGAGCAGCAGGTTGATCAGCGACGCGACGCCGCTCCACTGATCGAGGTGGACGATGTGGGTGTGCTCGTGCGTGACGAGCACGTTCAGCCACTCGTCGTAGTCGCCGAGGGGCGACATGTCCGAAGGCGCCGTCGCGTAGAGGCGGATGTTGTTGTAGGGGATCGCGATCGCCGAGCCGTTGGCCGAGTCGGTGTCGTCGGTCAGCACGATGTGGGTGCGGCGGCCGCCGGTGTAGCCCATCACGTCGGCGAGCGTCGTGTGCGCGCGCTCGGCGAGCACCGCCAGCCGCCGCGCGAGCACGCCGAGCGGCTCGTGGTAGTGGATGGTGAAGTGCGGCGTGTCGAGGGTGCGCCACGCGAGCGTCGGATCGCGCGGCTGGGCCTCGGCCGCGGAGGCGGCGAGCGTGAGCGCGAGCAGCAGGGTGCAGGCGGCCCCCGGAACGCGACGTCGACCCGGCGAATGGGAGGCCACGGGAGCAGGAACCGTCGTCGGGCGGGTGCCGCGCGTCAAGTCTGGGGTTTGTCCGGCGATTCGGATATGATAGCCAGCGTCCCCGCGCGCCGGCCGTGCTAGCGTTCACCTCCTCGTAGCCCGTGCTCTTCCTTGACCCCGGCGGCCCCTAGCTCTTAATCTCAGCCTGCGTTCCGGGGGAGTACCCGAGAGACCTGATGGAGCCGTCGGTTCCCAAGATGACCCCTCCGCCGCCCACGCGGCCCGCGAAGCAGTACGCGCTCCGGTTCATCTCGGGCAAGTACCAGGGCGGCGAGTTTCCGCTGCCGAACAGCAAGGAGATCGTGGTCGGCCGCTCGAGCGAGCTCGACATGGTCCTCGTGGAGGACATGGTCTCGCGGCGGCACGCCAAGATCACCGTCACCGGCGACCAGATCTTCATCCAGGACCTCGGCTCGACGAACGGGACCTTCGTCAACGGCGAGAAGATCAAGCGCGCCCGCTTGCAGGAGGGCGACCGCATCCTGATCGGGACGAGCATCATCAAGCTCGTCGCGACCGACGGCGGGTCGACGACCGACAACAGCAAGGCGAACCTCGAGGACGTCGCGGCGGGACGCCGCACCTCGCAGGTGCGCACCATGAGCGGCTCGATCGCGGAGATCCCGCTCCCCGACCTCATGCAGCTCTTCGGCGCCAGCAAGAAGAGCGGCGTGCTGGTCGTGCGCACCGACCACGACGTCGGGAAGATCTTCTTCGACGGCGGCCAGGTCCTCTACGCGACCGTGAACGACAACTACGACGTCGCGCCGCTCAAGAGCCTCTACCGCATCCTGACCTGGGAGCAGGGCACCTTCGACATGGAGGCGCCCGAGGAGCGCGAGTTCGCCGAGAAGGTGCAGATGAGCACCGAGGGCATCCTCATGGAGGGGATGCGGCAGCTCGACGAGATCCGCCGGCTCGGCCCCGACATGCCGCCGATGCACGCGACCATCTCGCTCGCGATGCCGATGATCCCGCCGCTCCGCGATCTCTCGCCCGAGGACCTCGACGTCCTCCAGCTGGCCTACAACTACGGCCACACCGAGACGATCCTGAACAAGAGCCTGGCGAGCGACCTCGACACGAGCCTGATCCTCGTGAAGCTGCTGAAGAGCGGTTACCTGCGCGTCGAGTAGCCTGTGACTCTCGAGGCCGAGGAGCGCGCCGGGCGGATCGTCATCCGCGCGGGTGTGCGTTCGACGGGGAGCGACTCGCCGGTGCTCGAGATCGAGCGCGTCGCGCTCCCCTTCGCGCTGAGCCGCGCGCAGATCACCGTCGTCTCGATCGCGACCGGCCTCGCGGTGGGGATCTTCGTCGTCCTGGTTCTCGCGCGCGCTCCGACGACGCTCCCTTCCGTCGGCCCGCTCGTGCTGCTGGCCCTCTGGGCGCTCGTCGGCCACCAGCGCCGGCGCGGCGTCGTCATCCGGGTCGGCGCGGAGGCGATCACCGTCTCGCGCCCATCGTCGCGCGAGCGTGTCGCGCTCGATCGGATCGAGGCTCTCCGCGTCGGCGAGGATGCGCCGTACTCCACGGTGTGGGTCGCGGCGCGAGATCAGGGGCGGGTGCTCCTGCTCGACGGGCTCACCCGCGACGAGGCGGAGCTCATCGCGCGCCGCCTCGGCGCCGTCATCGCGCCGAGCGCGTGACTGGAAGACTGTCGCAAGAAACGAGGCGCTCGGGGAACGCCGAGCTGCGTGCTCACCCTCGGCCGGACACCGGGGACAGGTAGCGCCCGCTGGTCGGTGCCGCGCAGCTCGGCCCGCGCGCTCGCGAAGCGCGCGCACAGCCAACTCAGCGTTCGAGGTGCGCGAGCAGCCCCTCGTAGGCCTCGCGCAGCCCTCGCGCCAGGTCGGTGGCCGCGCGGTGCTTGTCGGGATCGCGCGCGTGCTTGGCCGGGTCGTAGCGCTTCATCAGCCGCTCGTACGCGGCCTTCACGTCGGCGAGCGTCGCGCCGGGCGCGAGCTCGAGGTTCGCGTACCACTGACGCACGTTCGCGCGCTGCACCGCCGCGCGTGCCCCGCTCGCCTCGGCGCTGCTCGCCTCGGCGCTCGTCGCGACGCCTCGCCCGCGCATGCGGCGCCGGCGGACGAGCTCCGCTTCGAGCTCCTTGTCCGTCAGCTCCGAGAGAGGCTTCTCGCCGATGCGCATCCTTCGTTCCCAGGTCGTGCGCGCCGCGTCCGCGATCCTGCGCATCACACCCATGGCCCGCGTCAGCCCTCGTCGCCCATCGCCGGCGGGAGCGTGAGGAGGCGCTCGATGAGGTGCTGCGAGTACTGGCTCAGCTCGGTGAACACGACCCCCATGCCGGGCGGGTCGTCCTGCACGCGGACGACCTGCCCGATCCCCTCGATGGTCTCGATGTCCTCCATGATCACGGTGAACTTGAGGTTCACGCGCGTGCCGATCGGGAGCGGCTTCTTGCTCTTCACGAAGACGCCCGTCCGCGAGATGTTCGTCACGTACTCGTGGATGAACGCGTCGAACGACTCGAACTCCTTGTTGATCGTGACGCGCTCTTCGCGCCGCTTGTCGTTGTCCGAGCTGTCTGACTCCATCCCACGCGCCTCCCATCTCGTCAGGGCCACGCCATCCGGGGCCGACCGCCTCGAGCGGCTCCCGTCGACCTACTGCCCGCTGAGGTCGAACTGCTCCAGATGATAGTCCTTCCGAGCTTGTACCACGATCTGGCGGGCGTAGCGGGCGCTGGCCCGCACGAGGGCCTGCTTCTCCTCGCGCTGCAGCATGTCGCAGATCGCGGGGTGCGCGTTGACGACGACCTTGAAGCCCGGGAGCGAGTCCTTCTCGCGGCGGATCTGCCGGAGGATCTCGTGGCAGATGGTGGTCTTGCTCATGAGCTGCCCGGTGCCGTCGCAGTAGAAGCAGGGCTCGTAGAGCGTGCGGCCGAGCGACTCGCGGGTGCGCTTGCGCGTCATCTCGACGAGCCCGAGGTCGCTGATGCGGACCGCGCTCGTCTTCGACTTGTCCTGCTTCAGCACCTTCAACAGCGCGCGGTACACCTTCTCGCGATGGCCCGACTTCTCCATGTCGATGAAGTCGAGGACGATCAGGCCGCCGATGTTGCGGAAGCGGAGCTGATAGCCGATCTCCTTCACGGCCTCGAGGTTCGTCTGGAAGATGGTCTCCTCGACGTCCTTGCCCTTGCCCGTGAAGCGGCCGGTGTTCACGTCGATCGCGGTCAGCGCCTCCGCCTGATCGATGATCAGGTAGCCGCCCGAGGGGAGCGGGACCTTGCGTGACAGCGCGCGCGCGATCTCGTCCTCGAGCCCGAAGGCGTCCATGATCGGATCGCTGCCGGCGTAGAGCTCGACGTCACCCGCGCGCTCCGGCATGAACACGTCGACGAAGGCCTTCAGCCGCGCGTGCTCCTCGGGATCGTCGATGACGATCTTGCTGACGTCCTCGCCGAAGAGATCGCGCGCGGCGCGGCAGACGATGTCGAGCTCGTCGTAGAGGAGGGCCGGCGCCTTCTTCGTGTTCTTCTGCTTCTCGAAGACCTTCTCCCAGGTCTTCACGAGGTAGCCGACGTCGGCCTTGAGCCCGCCCTTGGTCAGACCCTGCGCGACGGTCCGCACGATGAGCCCGCCGTGGGGGGGCTTGACCGCCTCGATGACCTCGCGCAGGCGCTTGCGCTCGCGCTCGTTGCCGATGCGCTTGCTGACGCCGATGTGCTCGATCGTCGGCATGTACACGACGTAGCGCCCGGGGAGCGAGACGTGGCTCGTCACCCGCGCGCCCTTCGTGCTGATCGGTCCTTTCGAGACCTGCACCACGATCGACTGGCCCTCCTTCAGGACCTCGCGGATCGGGGTCTTGCGGGTCACGCGCCCGCGGTGCTTCTCGACGCCGTCGTCGTCGTCCTCTTCGTCGCCGTCGTCGGCCTTGCTGACGAGCTGGTCGAAGTCCTTCGTGGGGATCACGTCCTCCACGTGCAGGAACGCCGCGCGATCGAGGCCGATGTCCACGAAGGCGGCCTGCATGCCGGGCAGCACGCGGGTGACCTTGCCGAGGTACACGTTCCCGACGGGGCTGCGGTCTCGCTCGCGCTCGAGGTAGAGCTCGGCGAGGATGCCGTTCTCGATCAGCGCCACGCGGGTCTCGCCCACGTCGACGCTGATCACGATCGTGTTGTTCGCCATCCGACTGTCGCTCCGGTCAGCGCGATGGCGGCCCCCTCGCAGCGATGCGCGATCAGCACCCCCGAGGGGCAAGATCGCTCTCGCTGCACCGGCGCCGCGCGTCAAGCCGCGGGCACGGCCGAAGCCGCGCCGCGCCGCAAGAGCCCGCCCCCTGCCTCGCGAACGAGGTAGGCGGCCGCCCTTCGCGCTGCGCTCAGTTGGTCTCGAAGATCGCCTCGATCTCAGCGCGGACCTTGTCCTCGCTGCGCCGGCGGGCGACGGAGATCTCCTTCACGATGAGCGAGCGAGCCTTCTCGAGCATCTGGCGCTCGCCGAAGGACAGATCCTTCTCGGCCTTGAGCCGGTAGAGGTCCCGGAGGACCTCGGCGACGTCGTAGACCGACCCGGTCTTGATCTTGTCCATGAACCCGCGGTAGCGCCGGTTCCACGTCTGGTTGTCGAACGCGATCGTCTGTTCCTTGAGGATCTCGAAGATGTCCTGGATCTCCTGCTCGGAGATCGGGGGACGGAGGCCGACGTTCTTCGCGTTCGCGACGGGGACCATGATCTTGTGCTCGGTGTCGAGCATCCGGAGCACGTAGAACTTCTGGCGGTTGCCGGCGATGTCCTTCTCCTCGATGGACACGACCTCGGCCACGCCCCTCGCGGGGTAGACGGCCTTGTCGCCGACCTTGAACTGCTTCGTGCGAGCCTGCATCAGGAACTCCTGTTCGACGGTTCGGGGCGATCGGTCCGAGGGAGGCTGGCCGGAGGGGGCCACCCCACGCCGCGTATGCGGCGCGGGAGCTCAGCGAGCACGGTGCTCCGGAGCACTCCGGAGCAAGGCACAGGGTCCGCCGTTCGTGGCCGGCACGCTCACCTCGATGCGGTGGGGTGTCGGGCGGTCGAGACAGGACCAAACACGAACGCTGTCCGGGCCGCTGGCACCTCCCGCCGTGGGACCGATCGAGAAATGGCTCCCCGCCAGGGTTGGCGAGGCTGGGTAGGATACCGCGCGGCAGGGGGCCCGGTCAATGCGCGCCCGGTCGATTGGGCGACGGGGCTGCTCCTTCAGGCCCCACGAGCGCGCCGGGGTCCGGTGAGGATCGTGTTCCCCGCGTGGGACGCCACCCCGGCCGCTCCTGGCCACGTCTGGGCTGGCCGGATCCCCTGCCCATGGTGCCGACGGCGCCAGCCCAAGCCCCGGAGATCGCGTTCGAGACAGGGAGGCGAACTTTTTCAAGGGTTACGCGGGGGTAGGTGACCATATGTTTTTGCGTAATAATTTCAAGCCCTTGGCCGCGGTGGTGCACATTTGTGGGTCAATCAGGGCTAACTTAGCTATAAATTATGTGTTGCTTCGGCTTGACACGTTGCATGACGTGACAATACGGTACGCCAGACCTGTGACCTCACGGGAGGAGTAAAGTTTATGGCCAAGGCAAAGAAGGCCGCGAAGAAGGCGGCGAAGAAGGTTGCGAAGAAGACGGGCGCGCCGAAGAAGGCGGCCAAGAAGACCGCCGCCAAGAAGGCCCCCAAGAAGGCCGCCAAGAAGGCTGCCAAGAAGGGCGGAGCCAAGAAGGCTGCCAAGAAGGCCACCAAGAAGGCCCCCAAGAAGGCCGCCAAGAAGGCTGCCAAGAAGGCTGCCAAGAAGGGCGGAGCGAAGAAGGTGGCCAAGAAGGCCCCCAAGAAGAAGGCCAAGAAGGCCTCTGCCAAGCGCTCGGCGACGGGCGGCAGCGAGGGCGCGGCCCCCGCTCCGGGGAGCACCAGCTTCCTGAGCTGATCTCCCTCCTGCGTCAGATTCGTTCCGAGCTCGCTCCGGACGGCTGACGCAGGGAGGCACCCCGCGATCACGACTCGCTCGGCGATCGCAGGGACCCGCGCCAGCGGATCCCCGGCACGGAACGGAGCGGCCTCGGCAGCTTCGTTCCCGCCGTGAGGGTCGGGCGCCCCGACCGGAGCCCCTCGGTCGGTAGGGTGCTGGCGCAGGGTGAGCGGGCCCGCGACCTGTCCGTTCAGACCCCTGCTCGTCAGCAGGGTCGCGGTTCGTGCCTGGGGCGCCCTCGGCGCGCTCAGGTGACGGGCGGAGCCTCCGCTTTGATTGACATTCGGTTTCGACGCGATCGCGCCGTGAATGCGGCATTGTGATCGTGCCTCAACGCCCCGGCGGACTCCGCTGGGGCGTTGCCGTCCGTTGATTCCGAAGGGATCATCCGTGATCCTCCGACGCGAGCAGGCGCGTGAGCCGAGCTGGCTCCACGCGGAGCGCCAGCACCTTCTCGCGCGTCACCACGACCGCGCCCGGCGGCGAGCCGCGGGGCTTGCGAACGTACCGGCGGGACACGTGCTGCACCTCGACCTGCGTCTCGCCGCGCGCCTCGGAGAAGCAAGCCGCCAGGTGCGCCGCGTCGACGAGCAGCTCGGGTGGGCAGATCTCGCCGCGATCGAGGGGGACGATCACGTGCGTGCCGGCGACCCCGCGAGCGTGCAGCCAGTGATCGTGGGCGCGCGCCACCCGTAGCGTCAGCACGTCATTGTCCGCCGCCGAGCGGCCGACGAGGATTGCCCGATCACCGGCGCCTCGGAAGGTGCGGTACGGTCGCCGCGCCGCGGCCTCCGCGACCGATCCCGCGCGCTGCGCCCGCGCACCGAGCCGGGACGCCTCGCGCTCGAGCCGTTCGAGATCGTCCTCGCTCGCGATCGCGATCGCCTCGACGAGCGCGTCGAGCCGCGCGATCTCCTGCTCGGTCTTCGCGTGCCGGTCGAGCGCGATCGCGGCGCCGCGCTCCAGCTTGCGCGCCCGTCGGAAGAGCGCCTCGGCCTCGCCTTTGGGCCCGCGCGCGGGATCGATCGGGATCCGCAGGGGCTGCGGTGGATCGGCGTTCCAATCGGTGACGATCGCCTCGCTCGCCCTGCTCGGGATCGCCGAGAGGTGCGCGAGCAGGAGCGAGGCGCGATCCCGGAGCGGCGCTACGTCGTCGATGCGCGCTAGATCCGCCTCGATCGCCCGGAGGCGACGCTCGAGCTGCCGGCGGCGCCGGGCGATCGTCAGCCCGAGGCTTTGCGCTCGCTCGCGGGCCGTCCCCTCCGCCGCGGCGTCCACCAGCGTCGCGTCGAGCTCGGACGGATCGAGCGGCGCGCCTCCGCTCATCGGCTCGTAGGAGGTGCCGATCGGGACCGAGGCTGGGCGGAGCGCCGCGGCGAGCCGGCCATCGATCGCCACGACGAGGTTCGCGGGGTGGATCGCCGAGCGGAGCGCGACCTGCGACTCGCCCCGGCGGATGACGAGCTCGGCGCCGCCGTCGTCCATACGCGCCGACGCGATCCGGCCGCCCTCGACGTGCTTGCGGAGCAGCGAGACGAATGACGACGCCGGCGCGCCGCGCGGGCGCTGCGCGATCCAGCCCACGCCGGCGCGGCCCTCGGCGGTGGAGAGGACCAGGCAACCATGGAGGTCTGCGCGATGGAGGGTGAAGACGAAGAGATCGGGCCGAGGACCGTCGACGCGCTGCACGCGCGCCATCGCGAGCGGGCCCGCGCCTTCGCTC
Source organism: Pseudomonadota bacterium (assembly GCA_023427125.1). Lineage (GTDB taxonomy): Bacteria > Myxococcota_A > Polyangia > Polyangiales > Sandaracinaceae > JAEZBP01. Next base: position 20,367 of record JAEZBP010001208.1, read on the forward strand.
ACGCGTCGGCTCGCGCGAGCTCCGCCAGTCGCGTCGCTTCCTTGAACGAGCGAGGCGACTCGATCGCGACGAACGCCTCCTCGGCGTCGCCCGAGGTGAGCGCGTCGAGCGCGTCGAGGAGGAGGGTCTCGGTGAACTTCGCGCGAGCTCCGAACGCCCTCAGGCGCGCGTAGAGGAGGGGCTCGTCCGCAGGCTCGGTCCCGAGCGGATCGAACGCGAGGCGGACGCCGAGCTTGCGCGCGAAGGGCGCCGCGATCTCGTGCTCCCAGAGGCCCGAGGGGTGCCAGACGAGCTCGCGGCCTTCGGGCGCGGCGAAGCGCTCGACCCACGCGGCCAAGAGATCGCGATCGCGCTGCCCGGTGGTGAGGTCGTGCGTGGTCGGCACCACGACGAACCGCGCCCCGAGCGCGTCTGCGCTCTCGCGGGCCCACTCGAGGGCGGCGCTCATCGCGTCATCGAAGCGCAGCGCGCCCTTCGCCGATCGGCAGGCCGCCTTCGGCACCACGAAGCTCGTGATGAAGCCGTCCGGCAGATCGTCCCGCCAGCGGCGCACGGTGACGGCTCGCGGCAGCGGCTCGGCGGGCGCGATCTCCGCGAAGTCGAGGGCTCCCAGGTACTTGCGGCCAGGCGCCCGATCGAGGAGCGCGCCAGCGTGGATGAGGGTCATGGGCGCGGGTATAGCAGGTGTGTCGCGCCGGGGACTCGTGGTAGCGTGGCTGCGTGGATCGCTTGGCACGTCTCGTCGTCTCGACGTCTCTTCTCGCGCTCTTTGCCTGCGATGGAAGCCCTCCCGTGCCTCCGCGTCCCGATCCGGACGAGGCGCGTGAGTGCTATCCGCCCGGGGTCGATGCCGGGTCGCGCGACGCGGGGATCGCGGGCTGTCGGCCCGGAGAGCTCTGTCTCGAGGGACGCTGCTATGCGTCGTGCACCGAAGACAGCGAGTGCGGCCCGCGCGAGCGGTGCGCGCCGAGCGGCGCCTGCATCCGATCGACCGAGGGTGACGCGGGGATGCGCGACGCGGGGCCGGCCGATATCTGCGACGGGGTGGTGTGCGCGGGGACGGAGGTGTGCCATCCGCTCAGCGGGACCTGCGTGCAGTGCAACGAAGAGACCGCCGGGGCCGCGGCCGGCATGCCCGGCCATTGCTCGGGCGTCGCACCGATCTGCGATATCGCGAACGGGGCATGCGTGATGGCGGGGCAGGCGCAGTGCTCGCCCTGCATCTCGGACGCGGAGTGCGCGGTGCCGGGCGGGTTCATGGGCCTCTGCATCACGCGCGAGGTGCAAGGGATACGCGAGCGCGTCTGCATGGCCAGCCCCGCAGCCGACATGTCCTGCCCGAGCGGCCTCAGCTTCGACGCCGGGGCGGGCGTGTGCGTGCCGCCGATCGGGATGCCGTGCACCAACTGGATGCGCGGCAAGAACCGCCACATGTGCCTGGCGGACGCGGACTGCGCGCCGCTCGGCGCGACGTCCGCCGTCTACCCCGACGCTTGCGACGGCGAGGTGATCGACACCTCCGACGGCGGAGTCTCCACCGCGGGTGGCTGCCTCCAGCCGTGTGGCGAGGCGCGGGACTGCGACAGCACCTCCGGGCAGGTGTGCACCGGCGATCCCCTCTTCTGCAGAGCGCCTCCTCCTCCTCCGTGAGCGTCGCCCAATGCCGCGCCGAGCGCTGTGCTCCCAAGCCACGTAGGTGAAGGAGGAGCCGCAGGCCCGTGCATTGCTATGCTCTCAGCGTGCTCCGGATCGTCGCGCGGCTCGTCGCAGGGGTGATGCTCGCGGCTCCCCTCGTCTGCATCGAGGCCCCTGCCGTTGCGCAGGACGACTGGTCCATCACCCGCCAGCCGCGGAGCCCGGCGA
>JAEZBP010001213.1 GCA_023427125.1 Pseudomonadota bacterium
CGTCGGCGCCGCCGCGAGCGTGCGCAACACGCCGGACACCGGCGGGACCCTCGCCGGTCCCCGGCTCTTCATCGATCTGCCGCTCGGTGATCACCTGCCCTTCATGGCGCGGATCGACGCGGGCGCCGCGTTCGGAGCGAGCGCGCATGACCTGGTGCTCGGCTCCATCAGCGGGGGCGTCGCCTTCTCGGTGTGGGCGCGGGCGGTCCCCGAGCTGGCGCTCCGCTTCGGGCCGCGCCTCTGGTTGGGTCACGGGTGGGCGTTCGATGCGCAGGCCAACGGCGCGACGCGAGGCTCGGAGGAGGTGCAGGTCGGCACCAGCCTCGTGGTCGCCGCAGAGCTCGCGCTCGGCGGCGGCGTCGAGCTGCTCCTCGAGGGAGAGGTCGGCACCCACCTCATCGGCCTCGACTACGTGGTCGCGGATGGACGCAGCGGGTTCGTGGGCGCCTACTGGGGCGTCGACCTCGCGCTCGCGTGGGGGATCGGCTGAATTTCCGATAACGACTTTGACTCGCGTTCTCACGTAGGCTACCCCAGGCGTCCAGTCGGGCGACGAGACCCGACGCAGGAGGGATCTCCGTGAAGAACTTGAAGAGCTTGGTGGTCACTTGTGCCCTGATCGGCAGCGCGTGCACGAACCCGCCCGCGGACGCTTGCACCGTCGAGCCCCCGACGACCTGGGACGCGCCCGACTGGGATGCCAACACGGCCGAGGCGCTGGCGCTGCGCGCGCAGCTCGACGTGCTGGTCGCCGACACGATGCGAGGAGCCGAGACCGGAGAGGTGACGATCGACGGCGTCGACGATCTCACCGGCCCCTACTCCGCGGGCAACCCGAGCATCGAGAGCATCACGACGCCCTTCTATGCCGGCGTCATGGAGCAGGTCTTCAGCGAGTTCGTCGAGGTGACGGCGGCCGGCGCCACGGATCTGGTGAGCGACGAGGGCGCGTGGACCCCGGGCGACGCGGGCGGCATCTTCGGGATGAGCGACCGCGGGATCAACGAGGGCGGTCTCGAGGTCCGGCAGCTCGCCGACAAGGGCCTCTTCGCCGGCGGCGCGCTCTACAACCACGCCCTCACGCTGACCGAGGGCGACATCACGCCGGCGACGGTCGAGTCGCTCGCTGCGCTCTGGGGCGCCAACTCGGCCCTCGACGCGGCCGGCGAGCTCACCGACTCGGCCAACTACAGCACGCAGATGGGCTACCACGCCGAGATCCGGAGCTCGCTGATCGCCGCCCGCGCGTACGCCGCGGACGAGGCGTGCGGCGCGGAGCGCGACGCGGCGGTGGTCGCGTTCTTCCGGTCGTGGGAGCAGTCGATGTTCGCGCGCTTCGTGTTCTACGCGAACGCCGGCGCGACCGCGCTCGGCGCGGCCGCCAGCGATGACGACGTGGCGGGCGGCCTGCACCAGCTCGCAGAGGGCGTGGGCCTCGCGCTCGGCTTCCGCGGCGTGCCCCACCCGACGAGCGGGCCGCTCAGCGGCGCCGGGCGCCTGGTGACGGACGCGCAGGTCGACGAGATGATGAGCGCCGTCGGCGTGAACGTGGACGATCTCGGTGCCTCGACGACCGGCGAGTTCGTAACCGACCCGGCGCCCTTCGCCGATGGAGTGCTCGAGGTCGAGGGCATCGCCGCCGAGGCCTTCGATCTGCAGAGCGCCGAGGTCGAGGCCTGGCGCAATCCCACCGAAGGGTGACCTATTCGTACTAAGGTGACGCGATGACGACGAGATGGATCACGTGCGCGCTCCTCATGCTAGCGATGAGCTGCGATGGAGGTGGCGAGCCCGACGCCGGCACCGACGCGCTGGCCGACCGCAAGCGTGAGGTGCTCGCGAGCCTCGGCGCGAACGTGATCCTCCCGACCTACCGCGACTTCGCCGCCTCCGCGGCCGCGCTCGAGGAGGCCACCGCGACGCTCGCGAGCGATCCGAGCGAGGCGAACCGCACGGCGGCCCAGGACGCGTGGGTCGCCGCGATCGCGATCTGGCAGCGGGCGGAGATGTTCCCGATCGGCATCGCGGGGATGAGCGGGACGCAGGGCGTCGTCGGCGGCATGGATCTCGGTGACGAGATCTACAGCTTCCCGAACACCATCACCTGCCGGATTGATCAGGAGACCACCGAGCAGGCGTACCTCGACCCCGATGCCTTCCGTGCCGAGCGGGTCGACGTGCGAGGGCTCGACTCGCTCGAGTACCTCCTCTTCGCGCCCACGGCGGCGAACACTTGCGAGGCCACCCACGCCATCAACGCCGAGGGGACCTGGGCAGCGCTCGGCGACGCGGAGGTGAGCGCGCGACGCGCGGCGTACGCCCACACGCTCGCGGTGCTGGTGAAGCGCCACGCCGACGCGCTGGTGAGCGCCTGGGAGCCGGACGAGGGGAACTTCCTCGGCGCGCTCTCCACCGCCGGCGAGGGCGGCTCGCCCTTTCGCAGCGCACAGCACGGGCTGAACGACCTGGCCGGCCAGCTCATCGCGTACGCCGACGCGATGATGAAGGACATGAAGATCGGCGAGCCGGCCGGCATCCTCAGGTGCCCCGCGACCACGTGTCTGGATCAGCTCGAGTCGCCGTGGGCGCACCGCAGCAAGGAGCACGTGCTGGTCAACCTGCGCTCGCTAGAGACGCTGGTGCTCGGCGCGCCTCCCGGGACCGAGGCGCTCGGGATCGACGACCTCTTGATCGAGATCGGCGCGGGCGAGACGGCGGCCGAGCTCGTCTCGGCGATCGAGGGCGCGATCGCGGCAGTCGAGGCGCTCGAGGGTGACCTGACCACCGCGATCGAGACCGATCGCGCCGGCGTGATGGCCGCGTTCGACGCGATGACCACCGCCGTGACGCTCCTGAAGAGCGACCTCGTCACGCTCCTCGACGTCGAGCTTCCGGCGAACTTCGGCGACAACGACTGAGCGAGCGCGATGCGTGCGAAGCTGCTCAGCGCGCTGAACGAGCCCACCGACGCGGCGTCCCTCGCGGCGCTGCGCGTGCTCTTCGGCGTCGTGATGCTCGGCAGCGTCATCCGCTACTTCGCCAACGGATGGATCGAGCGCTTCTACGTTCAGCCCCGCTTCCACTTCACGTACTGGGGCTTCGGCTGGGTCGAGCCGCTGCCTCAGCCATGGCTCAGCGTCCTCTTCGCCGTGCTCGGCGTCGCGGCGCTGTGCATCGCGCTCGGGCTCGCCTATCGCGTCGCGACGATCTCGTTCTTCGTCCTCTTCACCTACGTCCACCTCCTCGACGTATCGAACTACCTCAACCACTACTACCTGGTCAGCCTGCTCGCGCTGCTGCTCTGCGTGCTGCCGCTGCACAGGACGTGGTCGGTCGACGCGTGGCTGCGCCCTTCCCTGAAGAGCACCACCCTCCCCGCGTGGATGCTCTGGCTGGTGCGCGCGCAGGTGGGGCTCGTCTATTTCTTCGCGGGCCTCGCGAAGCTCCAACCCGACTGGCTCCTCCACGGGCAGCCGCTCGGCATCTGGCTCCACGCGCGCACCGACACGCCGCTCATCGGCCCCTTCCTCGACGAGCACGCGGTCGCGCTGGCGATGAGCTGGGCCGGCTTCCTCTACGACACGACCATCGTCGGCTGGCTGCTGTGGCGGCGCTCGCGGCCCTTCGCGTACCTCGCGGTGTGCGCGTTCCACTTCATGACGAACGTGTTCTTCAACATCGGGATCTTTCCGGTGGTGATGACCGCCGCCGCCACGATCTTCTTCGATCCGGACTGGCCGCGCTGGCTCTGGGCCCGGCTGCGGAGGCGCGCGTTCGTGCCGGCGCGCACGGAGGGAGCGCCACGCGGATCGCTCGGCACGCTCGGGCTGGCGGTGCTCTCGATCTGGGTGCTCGTCCACGTCGCGATGCCGCTCCGCACTCATCTCTATGGCGGGGACGTGCTCTGGCACGACCAGGGGATGCGCTGGAGCTGGCGCGTGATGGTGCGCGAGAAGAACGGGAGCGTGCTCTACCGCGTGCGTCTCGACGACGATCGTGAGGTCCGCGTCGTTCCGAGCGAGTACCTAAACCGCTACCAGGAGCAGGAGTTCGCTGGGCAGCCCGATCTCGTCCTCCAGCTCGCGCACCGCATCGCCGCCGACTACCGCACGCAGGGCTTCGCGCACGTCGAGGTGCGCGCCGACGCGTTCGCGTCGCTGAACGGCCGGCGCTCCGCGCGCTTGATCGATCCGGACGCCGACCTCGCGTCGATCGACGACGGAGTGATGCCGGCCGCGTGGATCCTCCCGGCCCCCGAGGGGCCTCCCATCCGCCTCACCAGCCGGCGCGAGCACCTCGCCGCGCGCTGAGAGGCTGGCTCCGGAGCAGTCGTGACTCGCATCGCCATCGCACTCTGTGCTTCGCTCGCGCTGCTCGCGAGCCCCACCGTCACCCGCGCGCAGGACGGCGGCGCGCACGATCCCGACGCGGGTGTGCCGGCGCCCGGAGACGGCGGCGCGGTTACCGAGGCCGAGACCGACGAGGTTGAGACCGACGAGGTTGAGACCGACGCCGAGACCGACGAGGCTGAGACCGACGCCGAGACCGAGGAGGAGGAGGATCTCTTCCCCGAGGACGGCGACCTCGGCGATCTGCTCGTCAGCGAGGACGACCTCGCGATCCCGGACGTGGTCGTGCGCGCGGCCGCCGAGCCCGAGCCCCAGCGGGAGACCGGCGGCGCGGTCTACCGCGTCGACGAGGAGCTCCTCGAGCGCTTCAACTACGACGACCCCACCGCGGTCTTGCAGCAGGTGGGCGTGTATGTGCGTCAGGAGGACGGCTATGGCCTGCGACCGAACATCGGCCTGCGGGGAGTGAGCTCCGAGCGCTCCTCGCGCATCACGCTGCTCGAGGACGGCGTGCTCTTCGCGCCCGCCGCGTACGCCGCGCCCGCCGCCTACTACTTCCCGCTGATGACGCGGATGAGCGGCGTCGACGTGTACATGGGGGCGGCCACGATCCCCTATGGTCCGCGCACCGTCGGCGGCGCGGTGGATCTGCGCAACCGGCCGATCCCGCGCGAGCTCGACGGCGGGCTCGATCTCGCGCTCGGCTCGACCTGGCTCGGGCGCGCGCACGCTCACCTCGGCGCGTCGAATGGCTGGGGCGGCTTCTTGATCGAGGGCGTCTACCTCCACACCGAGGGCTTCAAGCACATCGGCGATCCCGCCGGCGAGAACGCGGGCCAGTCGACGGGCTTCGATCGCGGCGAGATCGTGGCGCGCGGCGAGCTCCACGGCGCGCTGAGCGACGACGTCTACCACCGGCTCGAGCTGCGCCTCGGCTTCAGCGGCGAGGTCTCGAACGAGACGTACCTCGGCCTCACCGACGAAGACTTCCGCGCCGATCCCTACCTCCGCTACGAGGCGACGCGGCTCGACCGGATGGGGTGGTGGCGGACGCAGGCGCAGCTCCGGCACACGCTCGAGGTGGGCGACGACTTCACGCTGCGCACCATCGCCTATCGCCACGATCTCGAGCGCGCGTGGACCAAGCTCAACGCGATGGGCAGCCTGCCGACCGACGTGGGCAGCCAAGCGCGCGTGAACCTCTTCGAGGTCCTGACGAACCCCACGACGCCCGCGAACCGCATCAATCTCGACATCCTCCGCGGCCTGGACAACACCACGGGCACCGCGGCCGACTACCTCCTGGTCGGCACCAACGCGCGGCGCTTCGGCAACACCGGGATCCAGAGCGACGCGGTGGGCCGCTTCGAGACCGCGCCCTTCCGCCATCAGCTCCGAGGCGGCGCGCGCCTGCACCACGACTCGGTCGATCGCCACCACACCGAGGACGCGTACGCGATGACCGGCGCGGGCGAGACGCGCGCCGGCACGCTCGAGCGCGCGACGCCCGAGAGCTACACCACGCTCCAGGCCCACACCGAGGCGCTCGCGCTCAGCGCCTACCTCGCGTGGGCAGTGAGCTGGGAGACGTTGACCCTCACGCCGGGCGTCCGCACCGAGCTCATCTGGAGCAGCTACTCGACGCCGACCGGCCCCTCGAGCTCGGAGTTTCGCGCGGCGGTGCTGCCGGGCGGCTCGCTCGAGTGGGCGATCGTCCCCGAGGTCCGCGTCTTCGCCGGCGTCATGCGCGGCTTCTCGCCGGTCGCGCCCGGCCAGGCGGCCAACGTGCGCCCCGAGGAGAGCATGACCTACGAGGCGGGCGCCCGCGTCGAGCATCGGGAGAGCCGCACCCAGGGTCAGCTCTCGCTCTTCGTGAACGACTACGCGAACTTCCTCCAGGAGTGCTCATTCTCCGCCGGCTGCGCCGAGAGCGACACCGACACGGTCGCCAACGCGGGCGAGGCGCTGATCGCCGGCCTCGACGCCCGCGTGCAGACCAACATCTCGGTCGACGACGTGAAGTTCCCGCTCCGCGCCGCCTACACGTTCACCTACACCGAGCTCCAGTCGGCCATCGAGAGCTCGCCCAACCCGCAGTACGCAGACGGACAGCCCGGCGATCATCTGCCCTACGTGCCCGCGCACCAGCTCTCCGTTCAGGCGGGCATCGAGTTTCGCGACTTCGGCCTCAACGTGTCCGGCAGCTTCGTGAGCGAGATGTGGGAGGTCGTCGGGAACGGCGACGAGCTCGTGCCCAGGCCGCGCACCGAGCCGATGTTCTTGCTCGACGCGAGCGCCTATCTCCGGATCTTCGAGGGCGTGCGCCTCTACGTGCGCGGCGAGAACCTCACGCTCACGCAGGCCATCAGCGCGCGCCATCCCTTCGGCGCCCGCCCGAACCGCCCCTTCTTGGTCCAGGGCGGCGTGAAGATCGAGATCTAGAAGCTCAATTGAGCGCGCCCCTCGGGCGCTTCTTGAACAGCCGATCCCAGCCCTTACGGTAGGCGCTGCTCGCGACCTGCGCGGGCCCGGCCCCGTCCGGCTCGCGCGCCTCGGGGCGAGCATCGGTCGGGCGAGCATCGTGCAAGACGTCGACGTCGTAGAGGTTCGGCTCCTCGCGAGGGCTCAGCCGCACGAGCTCCCCGTGGATCGGCGCTCCCTCGCGCGCCTTCTTCACCAGCGCGGGCTCGACCTTGTCGCCGCGCTTGCGCAGGACGCCGAGCGTCTCGCCGTCGTCGCTCTTGCCCCACACGAGGGCCACGTCCTCCCCTCTCGCCTTCTTCTTCGGGTCGGTCGTCACCTCACGATCGTAGCCTCGTTTGCGGGCCCGCGCCTGTGTTTGCTGGCGCGGCTGTGGTGAGTCGGGGCGGTCCGTTGCCCCTGCCATGCCCCCTCTGCGTCTCTGCGTCTCTGCGCGAAATTCAATTCGGAACTTCTCGCGCAGAGACGCAGAGCGGGGAACGGGCACGTCTCGCCGGACCGTTCCGTTCTCACGATCCATTTCGACGCATCTCCCCCGACAATCCGGATCCGCGCCCCTCTGCGAGCCTGCCTTCAGCGCGCGCTGACGGCGAAGGGGGTCTTCGTCAGCTCTTCGCTCAGCGCCCAGAGGCGCGCGGCGGTCTCCGGGTCGTTCGCGCGGGCGCTGGTTCGGGCCACCGCCGGGACACCGACCAGGCCGAGCGGACCGCTCGGGCCGATGTACGCGCCGGCCGTCACCTCGTGCGTGGCGGCGTAGAGGGTCGGCATCGAGCCCCACGCTGCGCTCTGCGCGAGCGTGGTGTTGCCGACGTTCATCAGCGTCTCCTCGAGGCTCGATCCGCGGATCTGCGCGCTCTTGGCTTGCAGGTTGGTGCTCGCGTAGCCGGGGTGGCAGGCCACGCTCGTGACACCGAGCCTCGCGCGCTCGACCCGCCGCGCGAGCTCCTTCGCGAAGAGAAGGTTGCAGAGCTTGCTCTGCGCGTACGCCGGCCAGCGCGAGTAGCCCTTCTCCCAGCACAGATCGTCGAGGCGGACCTTGCCGAAGTGGTGCGCGACGCTCGCGACGGTCACCACCCTCGCGCCCTCGGCGGCGACGAGCGAGGGCCAGAGTAGCGCGGTCAGCGCGAAGTGCCCGAGGTGGTTGGTGCCGACCTGCATCTCGAAGCCGTCGGCCGTCTTCGAGAAGGGGAGCGCCATCACGCCGGCGTTGTTCACCAGCACGTCGATCCGCGGGTGCTTCTCGCGGACGCTCTCGGCGAAGGCGCGCACCGACGCGAGCGACGAGAGGTCGAGCGGCTCGAGCGCCACCTGCGCGCCGGCGTGGCGCGCGCGGATCCGCGCGAGCGCCGCCCTCCCCTTCTCCTGGCTCCGGCACGCCAGGATGACCTCTGCGCCGCGCACCGCGAGCTCTTCGGCCGCGCACAGCCCAATGCCGCTGTTGGCGCCCGTGACGATGATGGTCTTCCCCGAGAGCGCGGGGATCTGCGAGGGATGCCAGTCCATT
>JAEZBP010001221.1 GCA_023427125.1 Pseudomonadota bacterium
GTCCGTGAGGGTCGGCGCGTAGACGCAGGCGGGCACGCCCGACGGGCTCTCGCAGGTGCCGGCGCCGTAGGTGCGGCGGCTGTTGCCCTCGCAGTCGGCGGCCGGCGGCGGATCGCAGGTGAAGTCGTCACAGGGATCGGCGGGATCGACGCAGGCGCCGCCCTGGCAGACCTGAGCGCCGCAGTCCGTGAGGGTCGGCGCGTAGACGCAGCCGGGCACGCCCGTCGGGCTCTCGCAGACGCCGGCGCCGTAGGTGCGGCGGCTGTTGCCCTCGCAGTCGGCGGCCGGCGGCGGATCGCAGGTGAAGCTGAGGCAGGGGTCGACGCAGGCGCCGTCCACGCAGGCCTGGTCGCTGAGGGCGCACTCGGTGTTCGAAGCCTCCGCGTGATCGCAGGTCACGACCCCGCCGGGGCTCGTGCAGGTCCCGTCGGCCGCGTAGGTGATCGCGTGGCCGTCCACGCAGACGGCCACCGGCGCGATCGCGCAGGACTCCGCCGTGCACGCCGAGGGCTGGCAGGCGCCCTCGCTGTCGCAGTAGCCGTCGCCCTCGCACTGCGCGTCGCTCGTGCAGGCGGCGCACACGTTGGGGTCGACGCTGCCGTCGCAGAAGCCGCTGGCGCAGTCGCCGGGCAGGGCGCACACGTCGCCGACCTCGCAGGGCGCGCAGTCGGGGCCTCCGCAGTCGACGTCGGTCTCGCCCGCGTCGAGCGTGCCGTTGGCGCAGGCCGGCGCCACGCAGACGTGGCCATCGCAGACCTGCTCGCCTTCGCAGTGCTCGTCTTCGAGGCAGCCGACGCAGGCGCCCTCGCCGTCGCAGACCGCGCCGCCCTCCGTACAGGGCGTCGCCGCGGCCGCGTCGAGCGTCCCGCAGACGCCCTCTTCACAGGTGCGCGAGCGGCAGGCGGTGTCCTCGCCCTCGCAGTCCTCCGCCTCCACGCACTCCGGCGCGCTGCCGTCCGGACCGCCGTCGGGCGGGACGGAGCTGTCGACGCCGCCGTCCTGAGGGAGCGGGACGAAGCCGTCGACGCCGCCGTCTTCCGGACCGCCGTCGACCGGGTCGAGGCGATTGTCGCAGCCGACCGCGATCGACAGCGCGAGCGTGAGCAGCAGCGGGAGCTGCGCGAGCGTGTTCATCCTCATCGAGACTCTCCTCGGGCCCTCCATACCCGATTTTCTCACCCGCGCGAACCCCGACGGGCCCGCTCGGAGGCTGCGCCGTGAGAGTCACCTCGCTCGGGGAACGCCGAGCGGAGCGGTTCACCGCTCGCGAAATTCCGGGGACGGGGAGCGCCGGCTGGACGGAACGGCCGCTCCGCTCGGCCGCGCGCGGGGAAGCGCGTGCCACAGCGCGCGCTCGATGATCGGCGCCCACGCGACCCACGCGTGGCCACCCTCGTACTCCCACGCCTCGTGCTCGATGCGGTGCTCGGTGAGGTGGCGGCTGAACGCGCGGTTGCTGGAGACGATGGGGCCGCGATCCTCGTCGCCCCACGCGAGGACGATGCTGCGTAAGCCCGTCGACTCCGGGGAGGTCCAGCGCAGGAAGAGATCGTCCCGCTCGATCCGCGCTCGCGAGGGCTCACCGAAGATGCGGTGGGTGGGGATGAAGATGGACAGGAAGCGATCCTCGACGAAGTCGAGCATCTGCTCGGTGCTCAGCACCGGCGCGCTGATCGCGGTGACGGTCGAGAAGCGATCGGGCCGGTGGTGGGCCATCGCGAGCGCGCCGCTGCCCCCCATCGAGACGCCCATGACGTGGCAGCCCTCGGGGCAGGCGAGCGTGTGGTAGCGCTCGCGCACCTCCGGCACGAGCTCGTCGACCACCCAGTCCTCGTAGCGGCGCGATCCGTCGCGCCAGTTCGCCCAGAAGCCGAGCTCGCCGTTCGGCAGCGCGATCACCGCGCGCGGCACGCGCCCCTCCGCCATCGCGCGATCGAGGCGCGCGGAGATCCCGTGCCGATCGAAGGCGTCGTGACTGTCGCCGCCGCCGTGCAGGAAGACCACGAGCGGCAGCGCCTCGTCCTCTCGGAGACCCGGCGGCACGTACACCGCGTGCTCCATGCGCGCGCCGTTCATCGCCCGGCTCGCGCCCGCCGCGTACTCCATCCGGCGAGGAAAGCTCGCGCACCCGGCGAGCAGCACGACCGCGAGCAGGACGCGCGTCATCGGCCTTCAGCCACCGTAGCTGCACACGCCCATGCGCGGTGAGTTCACGACGGGAAGGAGCCCTCCCTCCTCACAGTCCGCCTCGTGCGCGACGAGACACCCGCCACAGAGCGGCCCGTCGTCGCAGAACATGCAGATCTGGATCGCCGCGGCGCCACAACGCGAGCAGGGCACGTGCGGCAGTCGATTGCGGGCCACGATCCGCGGCGTCCGCGCCGGCTTCGTGTCCTCGACCCATCCGTGCCACTGGCCCACGAGCCCCGTCGTGCTCCCGAAGTCGTACTCGTACGAGAACCGCCCCTTCGGCGCGAGCGCGTCCTCGATGCGCGTCGAGAGCGGCCGCGTCGGCTCCATGTCCCAGTCGAACATCGATCCGGATCCGCTCTGGTAGCGCTGTCCGCCGATCGTGAACTGGCTCAGGTGGCCGCAGCACTCGAGCCACGTGTCGCGCAGGAGACCGTCCAGGGCCTGCAGCGTCGCGCGGGGATCGCACTCGACGTGCAGGTAGAAGTCCTTCCACCGGGGGCTCTCGATGATCAGGTACGCGACGCGAGCGTTGCCGGCCGGCCGCTTCGCGCAGCGCGCCACGTGCCTCGTCATGCTCCGCTTGGCGAAGCTCTCGCCGCAAAACAGGCAGGTCCCGGCGAAGGCGAGCGTCTTCGCCTTCTCGTCGTTCGCCTCATCGCTTCGGCCCATCGTCCGCCTCCGTCGGCCGCACGCTACCCCAGCCCGCGCGGAACGCCCAACGCATATGGAGCACCGGGGAGGCGGCCCTCCGCGGTTCAAAGTCGAGGGCGCATCGCGTATCCTGCCGGCGGTATCGCCGATGTCGCGTCCTACCCCCACTCGCCAGCGCTTCGGGCGCTACGAGACGCTCTTCCGCTTCGCGTCGGGGGGAATGGCGGAGGTCTTCGCCGCGCGCGCGACCGGCGCCGCGGGGTTCGAGCGGCTCGTGGCGCTCAAGCGGATCCTGCCGAACATGAACGACGACGAGCGCGTCATCGACATGTTCATGGACGAGGGGCGCCTCGCCGCGAACGTCACGAGCTCGCACGTGGTCTCGACGCTCGACCTCGGCCGCGCCGACGACGGCTCGCTCTACATCGTGATGGATCTCGTGATCGGCGCCCCGCTCAGCCGCCTGATGGCGAGCGCGGCGGGCAAGAGCGATCCGTCGCCGAGCATCGCCACCGAGATCATCTGCCAGGCCGCGCGCGGGCTGCACGACGCGCACGAGGCGACGACGCCCGCCGGCGAGCCGCTCAACCTGATCCATCGCGACGTCTCGCCGCAGAACATCCTCGTCGGCGCGGACGGACGCGTGCAGATCACCGACTTCGGCATCGCGCGCTCCGAGCGTCGCAGGACGCAGACGAGCACCGGCGAGTTCAAGGGCAAGCTCACCTACTACTCGCCGGAGCAGACCGCGAACCGTCCGCTCGATCGGCGCTGCGACATCTTCGCGCTCGGCATCGTGGCGTGGGAGGTGCTCACCGGTCAGCGCCTCTTCGCCGCGGACAACCCGCTCGCGGTGCTCGACCAAGTGATGAACATGCCCATCGTGCCTCCGCACGAGGTGCGGCCCGAGGTCCCGGAGGCGATCTCGGCGGTGATCATGAAGGCGCTCGAGCGCGATCGCGACGCCCGCTACCAGACGGCCGCGGAGCTCGAGGAGGCGCTGCGCGCGGCCGCCGCGTCCTCGCTGCCGCACTGCACGCGCGCCGATCTGCGCGCGTTCGTCTCTGCCTACAGCGGTGAGACGCTCGAGCGCATTCAAGCCGAGCTCAAGGCCGCCCTCGCGCAGTCCGACGGCTCCTCCGAGGAGGAGCGCACGCCTCCGCGCGCGGCGGGCTACACCTGGCTGCTCCGGGCGGGAGCCGTCGCCGCGGTCGTCGCGCTCGCCGCCGGCGTCGCGCTCGTGATGAACGAGGCCGATCGCGCGGCGTCGCCGGCGCCGTCGATCGAAGCACCGACGCCGACCG
>JAEZBP010000912.1 GCA_023427125.1 Pseudomonadota bacterium
CCCACCCCAGCCTGGCCCCCGCCTGGGCGGCGGCCACCGCGGCGCTCGCCGGCGAGCCGGCCCTCGCGCAGCTCGGTCGCTCGCGCGACGCGGCGGCCGTCCCGCGCGATCAGGTGACCTGGGACAAGGCGCCGTGTCGCTTCTGCGGCACCGGCTGCCACGTGCAGGTCGGCGTGCGCGACGGGCGCGTGGTCGCCGTGCAGGGCGACGCGCAGGCCGCGGTCAACCGTGGCTTGCTCTGTGTGAAGGGCTACCACGTCGGCCTCGCGCTCTACGGGCCCGACCGGCTGACCCGGCCGATGCTCCGCCGCGGCGACGACTACGTCCCGATCACCTGGGACCAGGCGATCGACGTCATCGCCGACCGCATCGAGCGCAACCCCGCCGGCTTCGGCTTCTACGGCAGCGGCCAGTGGACCATCCCCGAGGGCTACGCCGCGCTCAAGATGGTCAAGGCGGGCCTCGGCACCAACAACGTCGAGGCCAACGCGCGCCTCTGCATGTCGTCGGCGGTCACCGGCTTCATGGCGGTCTACGGCGTCGACGAGCCCGCCGGCTGCTACGACGACCTCGATCGCGCCGACGTCATCGTGCTCTGGGGCAACAACCCCGCCGAGATGCACCCGGTGCTCTTCTCGCGGATCGTCGATCGGCGCTCGCGCGGCGAGGCCGTGCAGATCATCGACATCGGCACCCGCCGCACCCGCTCGACCGCGTTCGCGCAGCACTTCCTGCAGTTCAAGCCGCAGACCGATCTCGCGATCGCCAACGGCGTGATGCACCTGCTCCTGCGCGACGGGACCTACGATCGCGCGTTCGTCGAGCGCTACGCCGCGTTCCGCGCGCCCGAAGACGAGAACCCGACGCTCCAGGGCCGCGCGATCGACTTCGACGCCTTCCGGCGCAGCCTCGAGGAGTACACGCCCGAGCGCGTGGAGGAGCTCTCCGGCGTGCCGGCCGAGCAGATCCGCATGCTGGCCCGGCTCTTCGGCGATCGCGATCTCCGCATCACGAGCCTGTGGTGCATGGGCATGAACCAGCACACGCGCGGCACCGCGATCAACTCGCTGGTGCACTCGCTCCACCTGCTCTCCGGGCACTTCGGCCGTGAGGGCGACGCGCCCACCAGCCTCACCGGCCAGCCCTCGGCGTGCGGCACCGTGCGCGAGGTCGGCACGCTCGGCCACCTGCTCCCCGGCGGTCGCAGCGTCACGAACGCCGAGCACCGAAGAGAGGCCGAGGACCTCTGGAGCCTCCCCCCCGGCCGGCTCTCCTCGACGATCGGCCCGCACACGGTCGAGATGTTCCGCCGCTTCAACACGCCGACGGCGGAGGGCGGCGACATCGACACGATCTGGGTGCAGGTGACGAACCCCGGTCAGACGATGCCCAACTCGCGCGCCCTCTTCGATCGGGCGCGCGGCCTCGGCGACAAGTTCCTGATCGTCTCGGACGTGTACCCGACGCTCACAACGCGCGCGGCCGATCTCGTCCTCCCCTCGGCGATGTGGGTCGAGAAGAACGGGATGTTCGGCAACAGCGAGCGGCGCACCCAGCAGTGGTTCAAGATGGTGCCCCCGCCCGGCGAGGCGCGCGACGACTGCTGGCAGACGATCGCGGTGGCCCGACGGCTCTTCGATCGCGGTCACGCCGGCATGCGCGATCGCGAGGGGCGCTTCCTCTTCCACACCGCCGACGCCCAGGGGCGCGAGGTGCCCATCCACGACTTCCGCCGCTACTACGACGTGAACGTCGACGAGCGACTCTTCGAGGAGTACCGGGGCTTCACCCGGCTCAAGCACAAGGATCTCGCGCCCTACGTCGAGTACACGCGCGCCCGCGGGCTGCGCTGGCCGGTCGTCGAGCGCGACGGCGCCTGGCACGAGACGCGCTATCGCTTCGTCGAGGGCGAGGACTCGTACGTGCGTGAGGGCGCGGGCATCCAGTTCTATCACTCGACCTCGAACGACGATCGGGCGCAGATCTGGGCGCACCCCTACACGCCGCCGCCCGAGGTGCCGGATGACGAGTACCCGTTCTGGCTCTGCACCGGGCGCGTGCTCGAGCACTGGCACTCGGGGACGATGACGATGCGCATCCCGCCGCTCCGCCGGGCGATGCCGCAGAGCTACGTCGAGATGAGCCGCGAGGACGCGCGCCGCCTCGGCGTCGCCGACGGAGAGGTCGTGCGGATCGAGTCGCGCCGCGGCGCCATCGACATCCCGGTGTGGATCGAGGGGCGCGGCCGGCCTCCGGCGGGCTCGCTCTTCGTGCCCTTCTTCGACGAGCGCCTCCGCATCAACGAGGTGACCCTCGAGGCGCACGACCCCTTCTCGAAGCAGCCCGACTACAAGAAGTGCGCGGTGCGGGTGCGGCGCCTCGGTGGAGCCGGAGCGGCCCCGTGACGACCGAGTCTCCCGCGACGCTGCGGCGAGCGCTCCACGTGCTCGCGGTGATCGCGGCCGGCGTGGCCGGCATCGGCTACGTCGCGGGCACCCGCCCGCTGCCGCCGGTGACCGATCCGATCCCGCCGATCGCCGGCGAGATCCCGAGCGACGGCCTCCGCCGCGTGCCCTCGTACGCCGAGCTCGGCAGCGACGATCCGGGCCGCATCGGCGAACGGCAGCGCACGGCGTTCGGCGTGATGCTCCGGGACCGGCCGGCGCTCACCGACGAGCTGCCGGTGCCCGACGAGGCCGCGCGCCTCGCGTCGCTCGAGGCGCGCGCGCAGAACCGCGCGTTCGACGGAGCGCCGCCGCGCATCCCGCACCCCATCACGCAGATGGAGGTCTCGGAGTGCGCGAGCTGCCACGGGGACGGCGTGCGCATCACGGCGGGCCTCACCGCGCCGGCGATGAGCCACGAGCCTTACGCGAGCTGCACGCAGTGCCACGTGGTCGACGAGGCGCCGATGCCGAACGCCGAGCTCGCGCTGCGCTCGGGCCCGCCGATCGACTCCACCTTCATCGGCCTCGAGGCGCCTCAGCGCGGCCCGCGCGCCTACGAGGGCGCGCCTCCGCAGATCCCGCACCCGACCCGGATGCGCGAGGTCTGCGGCAGCTGCCACGGCACGCTCGCCGAGGGCCTGCGCACGAGCCACCCCTGGCGCCAGAGCTGCACCCAGTGCCACGCGCCGTCGGCCGAGTTCGATCAGGGGCCCGACTCCGCGCTCGGCCCGATCGGAGCCCCGAGATGAGCGAACGAAAGACCCGCCGCGAGCTCTTCGGCTTTCTCCGTCGCCGGCCGGAGCATGAGGAAGCGCCGGAGAGCGAAGCACCGGAGAGAGAGGAAGCGGCCGCGCCCGCCGAGGCGCCGCGCGAGCTCTCGCCGTGGGAGCGGCGCCAGCAGGCGATCGCCGCCGGCCGGCCCGACTCGGTGGCGCGCCTGCTCGCCTACGCGTGCATCGGCGGCTCGCCCTCGTTCTGCACCGTCTGTGTCGAGCACTGCCCGGCGCCCGGCGCGCTCACGGTCACCGGCCGCGCGCCGCGGCTCGACCCGGACGCGTGCACCGGCTGCGGGATCTGCGAGGAGGTCTGCCCCGCGCCCGACAAGGCGATCCACGTCCTGCCGCGCCTGCCCGTCGGAGCGCCGAGGTGAGCGAGCCGGAGCCCGAGATCGAGCTGGCCGACGTCTACCAGGGCGAGCTCGACGGGGCGCTCTTCGAGGCCCTCTTCGACGACCTCGAGCGCTTCGCGCGGATCGTGAGCGTGCACCTCAAGACGGGCCCCGAGGAGCACGCCGACGAGGCGCACATCACGCTCGAGAAGGCGCGCCTCTTGATGGTCCTCGGCCGCGCCCACGGCATCCGCATCCGCTACGAGCACGAGGGCGTCGAGTGGATCGACACCCTGCTCCGCGGCAAGAGCACCATCCGCCTCGTGCGCACCCGCGTCCCGATCCCTCCCTCGCAGCGCGAGGCGCCCGAGCCCTCTCCGCCCGAGCCCCGTCGCCGCCTGCCGATCCTCTCCTGACCGGGATCCTTGCCCCTGCCCGTGCCCGAGGGCGGCGTGGTATGTGGCGTGGATGGCCAAGAAGAAGCCGTCGGGTCCCCCTCCTCGATCTCCTTCCCGCAGCGTGTCGCTCGGCAAGCGAGGGCCCTCGAGCGTGCAGGTGCTGAGCGACGGGTCGCTGCTCACCGGTGGTTGGGAGCGCTCGTGCCGCTGGGATCTCGAGACCGGCGCGCTGATCCGCCGCTACGAGGGGAAGCCGACCACCGCGGTCAACTGGATGACGCTCGCCTCGCCCGACGAGCGCCGCATCGTCGCCGGCTACGGCAACCTCACGCTCGCGTTCTACGACGCGAAGGACGGCCACGTGATCGCCGAGCACGAGACCGACGGCATCATCACCTCGGTCTCGATCGACGCCGCCGGCAAGCGCGCGCTGACCGGTCAGCCGCAGAAGAAGATCCGCCTCTGGGATCTCGAGACCGGCGCTCCCCTGGCGACGCTCAAGGCGCCGCGCTCCTACTGCTGGAAGGTGGCGCTCTCGAACGACGGCGCGCTGGCGGTCTCCGCGAGCGGCTCGGACAAGCTCGTCCACGTGTGGGATCTGCGCGAAGAGAAGGAGCTGGCGCCGCTCGAGGGGCACACCAAGGCCATCGACGTCCTCGTGTTCGCGCCCGACGGCCAGACGCTCGCGAGCGGATCGAACGACGGGACGGTGCGCCTCTGGACCTGCACGGCGAGCGAGCGCGCTCCGCTCGCGACGCTCAGCGGTCACAAGAAGGCGATCACCGGCGTCGCGTTCGCGCCCGACGGAGCGCGCGTCGCGTCCTCGAGCGCCGATGGGACGGTGCGGATCGCGAGCCTCGCCAACTCCGAGACGCTCGAGATCCTCGGCGCGGACGAGCCGCTCACCTGCGTGACCTTCGCGCGCGACGGCCGCGTGATCGCCGGAGGCAAGCAGGTCCACGTCTGGGATTCGTCGACCTGAGTCAGCTCGCTCGGAAGCCTCGGAAGCAGGGGCTGCCGCTCGCTTGACCTGCCCGCCTGCGATGCAGAATCATCCCGCCGAATGCGCCGGACCACGATCCTGTGGGCTGGGAGGGCCGGCATGGACTCCCTTCACGCCTCCTCGGGAGCGCCGTGCTGAACCCCGGTGATCGTCTCGGCGATCGGTTCGAGATCACCCGCGCCGTCGCCAAGGGTGGAATGGGCGCGGTCTTCGAGGCCCTCGACACTCGGCTCGGGCGTTCGGTGGCGATCAAGACGATCCTCCCGGGGCTCATCCGCGAGCCGCTCATCCGCGCTCGCTTCGAGCGAGAGGCTCGCGCCACCGCCGCGCTGAGCCACCCCGGGATCGTCCAAGTCTACGACTTCGACGTGACCTCGGGCGGCCTGCCCTTCCTGGTCATGGAGTGGATCCACGGGCGCTCGTTCCTCGAGCTCCTCCGCGCCGAGCACCGCCTTTCTCCGCGGCGCGCGTGCAGCCTCATGGAGCAGTGCCTGAACGCGCTCGCCGCGGCGCACCGCGCGGGCATCGTCCATCGCGACCTGAAGCTCGGGAACCTGATGCTCGTGGACCTGAGCGGCCTCGAGCTCGTGAAGGTCGTGGACTTCGGCGTCGCGCAGCTGAAGCTGAGCACCGAGTACACCCGGCTGACGTCGACCGGCCAGCTCGTCGGCACTCCGTCGTTCATGGCGCCGGAGCAGCTGAGGGGCGAGGAGGTCGGTCCCGCCGCGGACATCTACGCGGCCGCGACGGTCCTCTATTGCCTCCTGACGGGCCAGCGTCCCTTCAGCAACGGCCCCGACGCGATCCTCGAGGTCCTCCAGACCCGGCCCCCGCGCGCCGACGCGATCTGCGCCGACATCCCGCGCGCGATGGCGGATGTTCTCGAGCGCGCGATGGAGAAGGATCCGAGGGCGCGGTTCGCGTCGGCGTCCGAGATGGCGGAAGCGCTCGCGCGCGCGATCGCGAACGACGAGGCCACCGACGTCACGTCTCGCGCGGAGCTCGCCGCGCTCGGGTTGGTGGATCCGGCCCGCCACGTCGCTGAGTTCCGGGCGTTTCCCGCGTCCATCGAGCCGCCGCGCACGTCGATCCCGCGCACGCCGCCGAGCGCGCCAAGGCCTCCGACGG
>JAEZBP010000008.1 GCA_023427125.1 Pseudomonadota bacterium
CCGCCGGGCGCTGCGAGGGCGGCACCGCGACCTGGTGCGACGAGGGGACCGTGCGCAGCCGCGGCTGCAGCGCCTGTGGCCAGCTCTGCCGCTACGTCTCCGAGGTCGGCGGCTTCTACTGCCGGCCCGATCCCTGCCTCGGGATGGATCCGGACGGAAGCTGCGACGGCAACGTGCTGACCACCTGCGATCCGGACGTGGGCGTCGAGACGACCAACTGCGCGGCGTTCGGCCGGGTGTGCGGCTTCAGCGAGCGGCGCGGCGCCTACCGCTGCATCCGCGGCTGAGCGCCGAGCTCAGAGCTCGGAGAGGTCCCGGGTGTCGCGCTTCTTCGCCTCGCGAGGAAGCTCGTCCTCGTCCGTCCAGCATCTCTGGGTAGGATGCCTCGACCACGGGGCCTCGAGAAGCGCGTGCTCAGAAGCGCGGTGGGCCCGCTCGCGCGGGGCTCGAGCCCTGGACGCTCAGCCCGCTCGGGACCGTCAGCGGCTCGGCCGCCGCGGGCGGGAGACCGAAGGCCTCGGTATTCGAGCTCAGCGCCTCGAGGAAGAGGGTGAGCGCGTCGATCTCCGTCTCGTCGAGCGGGCGCAGCGGGCGGACGTCCGGGCTGATCGTCGCGCGGATGGCCTCGCCGACGGCGGGGTCGAGGGTGACGAGCTCGCCGCTCGGCGTGACGAACGAGCCGTCGTCGAACGTGCGCTCCGGCTCGAGGTGCTGCTCGATCGCCTCGCGCAGCGATCCCACCGAGCCGTTGTGCATGTAGGGGCCGGTGATCGCGACGTTGCGCAGCGGCAGCGTGCGGAACGCGAAGCGGCCGGAGTCCTCCCCGGTGACGAGGAAGCGGCCCTCGTCGATGCCGTCCTGCTTGCCGGGCCCGAAGTGCGGGACGCCGATGTTGTGGAAGGCATCGTCGCTCAAGAGCGGGCCGTTGTGGCAGCGGTCGCACCCGGCGTCGCCGAAGAAGAGGTCGGCGCCGCGCCTCGCGTCGGGCCCGAGCGCATTCTCGACCGGGAGGCGGTGCTCGGAGCCGAGGAACTCGTCGAAGGGCGTGTCGGTGAGCTCCCAGAGGAGCATCTCGAAGCGCACGATCGCCCTCACGAGGTGCACGATGGTGTGCTCGCCCGGCGGTACGTCGGGGAAGGCCCTGGCGAAGCGCACGCGGTACTCCTCGATCGCCATGAGGCGCGCCATGACCGCGTCCCACACCGCCTCGGGCTCGCCGTCGTCGATCGCCGCGAGCTCGTTGGGCTCGCCGCGCACGTCGAGATCGCCGGGCTCGCCGCGCATCTCCTGGCGGTCGAGGAGCGGGAGCAGCGCCTGGGCCTCGAGCAGCGTCTCGATGCCCTCGGGCAGCGGCACCGGCGCCGCGATCGTGCCGTCGGCCCTGCGCTCGACGCGGCCGTCCCACAGGAGCGCCTCCGCGAAGCTGCGATTGAAGGGCGCGATCGAGTTACGCGGCAGCGGCGCGCCGCCCTCGCGCTCGGTGCCGGCGCCGCTCGCTCCCTGCCCGAGGCCGAGCGAGAGCCCGTCGGCCGCGTGATCGCTCGGCAGGTGACACGACGAGCACGCGACGTTGCGGTTGCCGCTCAGCTCCGGATCGAAGAAGAGGAGCTGCCCGAGCTCGGCGCGCTGGCTCGGGAAGCTGTCGTTGCGGGCCGGCGAGAACACGCCCGCGGACTCGATCCGATCGCGCAGATCGTCGCCGGAGCACGCGGCCGTCAAGGCGCACAAGACGCCGATCGGCAAGAGGCGCAACCCGTTCTCCCTTCGTGCTCGTCGCATCGCTCGGACTCACTCGGCTCGAACCAAAGGTTGGTGCAACATCACGGCGGCTCGGGGAACGCCGAGCGGAGCGGATCGCCGCTGACTGGACACCGGGGACGGGAGCGGCCGCGCGGCTGTCGCGAGAACCACGGCGCTCGGGGAATGCCGAGCGGACCGGTTCCCCGCTCGCCAGACACCGGGGACGGGGAGCGCCGGCCGGATGGCATGGTCCGCTCGGCCGCGCGCGCGAAGGCGCGCGCCAGCAAGCAGAGCCGCGCGCACAGCCCAATCAGCGCACTTCTTGGTAGCGCATCTCGATGTGGACCCGATCGCCTCCGCTCCAGGTTCCGTCGAGCACCACCGTGCGGCCCTGCGCGTCCTGTGCGATCTCGACCCCGAAGTCTTCGGCCTCTCGGCACCCCGCGAGCGGGCTGCACGCCATGACCAACGCGCGGCTCGGGTCGAAGCTGGGATCGAAGCCGCCTCCGCCGGGCGAACCCGCGTCGATCGGGAAACGCTCGCCGAGGTCACCCGCGCCACCGACGTACGGGTTCTCGCTCGAGCCGTCGGCGCCCGGCGTCGAGAGGGTGAACGAGGTCTCCTGCGCTGGGAGCGCCACGTCGAACTGGAGCGACAGGCCGTTGCGGAGTCCGCTCGCCTGCACGAGGGTCGTGTCGAGCGTGGTGCCGTCCACGGCGCCCTCGAGGGACTCGATGGTGACGGTGAGCGGCGCCGACGTGAACGCCGGGTCCGACGTGTCGGAGCTGTTGAGGAGCCCCGGGATCAGCTCGCATCCGGTGGTCCCCAGCGCCGCCGCGCCGAGGACGAGGATGGTGAGCCTGCTTCGCACGATTCCGAAATTCATGTTCCCTCCAGCCCCGCGGCGGGGGCTCTTCGTGAGATTCGGTGGACTAGTGCGGGGGAGGGCGCCCGACGTTGCACGATCTCGTCATGACGCACCCCGTGCAATGCTCGGAGAGCTCGGCGCCACTGTGCTCTCGACCATGCGATCGCCTCTTCGAGTCTCGGCGCTCCTCGCGTATGCCGGCGCGCTCCTCGTCTCCTCCCTCGCGGCGGCGCAAGAGCCGGTCGAGAGCATGCGCTCGGCGGACTCCGTCTTGTTGCTCGCGCCTCCCGAGGTGCGGGCGGAATGGACCGCCGCGCTCCAGCTCGAGCTCGCGGCGCGAGGCGCCATCGCGATCCCGGCGGAGCTGCCCGAGGTGGCGACGAGCCTCCTCGGCGACGCCGAGGCACAGCGGATGGCGATCGCGCGTGGGGCGAGCGCGGCGGTCTGGGTGGAGTCACGGCCCGACGCGTGGCGCCTGCGGATGCTCTCGCCGAGCGCCGAGCGCGCGCGGGTGGTCCCGGTGGCCCGCGACGCCGACGCGCGCACGGTGGCGCTGATCCTGGTGAGCCTCCTCGACGGTGCGGCCGAAGTCCCCGTCCCCGAGCCGCCTGCCATGCAGCCCGCCGCCGCCCCGACGAACGAGGCCGCACCGGTGCCCCCGACCGTGGTGCTCGGTGCCACCGCCCTCACCGAGCCGGCGGAGGAGCTGGACGAGACGGAGGAGGAAGCGATCGCGCCGAGGCGCGCCGAGCCCTACGTCCACTGGGCGGGGCTCATCGGCCTGGGAGGGATCGCGCTGACCCAGAGCGACCGCGTGCAGCTCGGCTTCGGGCTCCGAGGCGGGATCGGCATGCGCTACGATTGGTTCGAGGCGGCGATCCTCCACGACCTCGGCCTCTACTTCGAGCACGCGAGCTTCGGGAGCGTCCAGCCGCTCGGGCGGACCTGCCTCGACCTCGGGGCGGCCACACCGCGAACGTCGGTGGCCTTCCACGCGGGCGTGCGTGGCTGCTTGGGCAGCGTCTTCGCGACGGAGACTCAGCCCCGCTTCGGAGGCACGATCTTCCTCGGGAGCGGGCCTCGCACCCACCTCTCGGGCGGCGGCTACGCCGCGGTCTCGTTCGAGCTCGCGAGCTGGATCCGCATCTTCGTCCGCGCGGACGTGGACGTCGGCTGGACGGACATGATCATCGACTCGATCGACGTTTTACCCATGCTCTCCACCTACCTGAGCTTCAGCTGAACCATGTCGCTCACGCTCTCCACCGCGTTCATGAACACCTCGCTCGTGAACCTCTCGCCGAACACCGCCTCGCTCGGAGAGCGGCGCCTGCTCAGCGAGCTGGTCGACCGGCTGCGCTCGCGCGACGACGTGGTGATCGACCGCGTGCTGCGCGAGCTGGTGCCCGAGGTCCGCCGCTGGATGTTCCTGCACCTCGGGCCGCGTCACGACCTCGACGACGCGACCCAGGACGCGCTGAGCGAGATCGCGAGCGCGCTCCATCGCTTCGAGGGCCGCTCGAGCCTCGCCACGCTCGCGCGCCGCATCACGCTGCGCACCTCGTATCACTACTACCGCAAGCGTCGCGTCGAGCCGGTGAGCGTCGAGCCCGAGGGGCCCGACCCCGAGCGACAGGTGGCCGCGCGCCGCGCGCTCGAGCGGCTGCACGTCGCGCTCGGCCAGCTGCCCGAGCGCCGCCGCGCTGCGTTCGTGCTCTGCTCGGTGGAGCAGCTGACGCCCGCCGAGGCCGCCGACGTGCTCGGCGTCTCCGCCAACGCGATGCGGAGCCTGATCTGCCGTGCGCGCCAGGACGTCGAGGCGCTGATCGCGGGCGACGACGAGCTCGGAGGTGGCACATGAGCGAGCTCGATCGGCTGCTCGCGAGCGCGCGCGAGGCGGAGCCGGCGCCGCTCGGCGAGGCGGCGGTGGAGGCGCTTATCGCGAACGCGCGGCGCAGCGTGACGGCCGCCGAGCGGGTGCTCGAGGCGGCGCGCCAGGCCGAGCCCGAGC
>JAEZBP010000036.1 GCA_023427125.1 Pseudomonadota bacterium
CGCATCGAGCCCTCCGCATCGAGGACGTATGACCTTTCGACGATTCAGCGCCGGCACCGCCGGTGCAGCCGCGTGTGCCCTGCTCTTCGCCGCCCTCGCGTGGCCAGCGGCCAGCCAGCAGCGCGGCGGTGAAGAGGAAGCGCTCCCCGCGCGCACCCCGGTCATCGACGTCGACTCGCCCGAGCGCGCGCTCTACCGCATCGCGGTGCCGAACCTGCTCGGCGAGGGCGACATGGGCCCGCAGGGCGCCGAGGTGCTGCGCAACGACTTCCGCCTCGTCTCGCTCTTCGAGGTGCTCGACGCGCGCTCGTTCGTCGCCAACGCGCAGGCCGAGGGCCTCGGCATCGCGCCGGCGGCCTGGCAGGCGGTCGGCGCGCAGGGCGTCATCAAGGGGCAGATCACCCGGCAGGGCAACCGGATCCACGTGGAGATGCGGCTCTACGAGGTCGCCCGCGGCGCCTCGGCGACCCTCACCCGCACCTACGATGGCGCTCCCGGCGAGCTGCGGACGTTCATGCATCAGTTCGCCAACGAGGTGATGCAGCTCCTCACCGGGCGCGCCGGCGCGTTCGGCACCCGCATCGCGTTCGCGCGCCGGCGTGGCCCCGGGCGCAAGGACATCATGGTCGGCTCGTTCGACGGAGAGAGCGTCGGCCGCGTGTCGCGCGGCAACGGCATCGCGATGCTCCCGTCGTTCGGCCGCGGCGGCGTCTGGTACTCGATCCTCGGCGAGGACGGGATGTTCATCACGCGCACCGGCGCCAACGAGCGGCCGCTCATCGGAGGCGACGGGCTCAACATGGGCGTCAGCGTGTGCGGCGATCGCGCGTACTTCTCGTCGACCCGCGACGGCAACTCCGAGATCTACAGCGCGAACCTCGAGGGCGGCGACGTGCGCCGGCTCACCAACCACCCGGGCATCGACGTGAGCCCGGCGTGCGGCGGGCCCGGCGGGCTCATCGCGTTCGTCTCGGCGCGCCACGGCAGCCCGCAGATCTTCACGATGAACAGCAGCGGCGGCGCGGTGACCCGCGTGACCTACCGCGGTGATCACAACCAGACACCGGCCTGGTGCCCGCGCAACGACGACGGCCCGCTCCTCGCGTTCACCGGTCGCTCGGGCGGCTTCGACATCTTCACGGTCAACACGCGCACCCAGCAGTACACGCGCCTCACGCAGGGCCAGGGCTCGAACAAGGATCCGGCGTTCAGCCCCGACTGCCGCATGATCGCGTTCTACTCCTCGCGCGGCGGCATCTATCTCGCGAGCCCCGAGGGACTGAACCAGAACCTGGTCATCCCCGGCCACGCCGAGACCCTCCGCTGGAGCCGCTGAGCTGGCTGGGCGCGCACAGTCGCGCACGCCCGGCCGAGGCGGTTCTCCGATGATCCTGGAGCTGGAGCTCGCTGGAGGCTGCGGCTTGGGAGTAGCCCCGCCGGGGCTTATGTGACACCTTCTCGACACGCGTGTGACGCTGCGGTGAACGACCCCTTGGCGCTCCCCGGCGGCCCGAGGTGGAGTTGGCCCAAGCGCAGCACATTCCCCAGCAAGACCCCGCGGCCAAGGAAGGCCCGGCCAAGGACCCGCTCGAGGCCACCAAGGACGCGGAGCACGCGCGCGACCGGCCGAGCGACTGGGGGTCTCTCGTCGCCGACCTCTCGAGCAGCAAGATCGAGCGCCCCGAGTGGCAGATCCACGATCGCACTCACCTCGAGTTCGCGCTCGACTACCACATCGATCCTCGCGCGCGGGCGAACGCCTGGGAGTGGGAGGCCTTCTTCTTCATCCCCGAGAGCCTGCGGCTCGACAGCAAGACCTACGACAAGCAGGACATCTACGCGGACCTGCAGTCGTACGTGCGCTTCGCGGTCCCCGAGGTGGCCTTCGGCGCGCTGCCGGGCGCTCCGCTCGAGCGCGTCCGCGCGGCGGGCGCAAAGAGCCAGCAGGCCGCGATCCGCGAGCTCCGGCTCTTCGCGTGCCTGGTCCGCGCGGCGGGCGTGCAGGCGAAGCGCGCGATCACCGAGGCGCTCGAGGATCCGGCGACCCGCAGCACCGCCCTCGCCGCCTCCGCCCGCATGGTCACCGACGCGCGGCGGATCGTGACGAGCCTCCGAGAGGTCCTCGCCGCGCTCCCGCCGCAGCAGGACGACACCCTGGCGACGGCCGCGAGCTGGGTCGACGAGGACGTCTCGCGTCTGATCGAGACGCTCCTCGGCTCGCTCGCGATGCAGCTCGACAAGGCCGGCGCCCCGGCCAGCCTGCATCAGTCGGTGGTGGACGCCGCCGTCGCCGAGGCTCGCTATCGAGCGGACAACGGCCTCGACGGAGTTGGCCACCTCGCGACCGACAAGCGCGAGGTCGAGCACCTCGAGTTCCGGCGCCACGTCCTCAAGCGCTTCACCTCGTCGGTGCTCTGGCTCAAGCCCGAGGTGCGCGAGGGGGCGCGCATGGTCCTCGAGATCCTCTACGCGCTCGCGGCCGGCGTGGCGATGGCGTTCGCCGTCGCCGCGGCGATCCTCAACGGCAACCCGATCGGCACCGAGCGGATCTGGATGTGGGGCGCGATCGCGGTGCTCGCCTACATGGGCAAGGACCGCATCAAGGCCGCGCTCCAGCAGGTCTTCTCGAAGGTCGTCTCCCGCCACTTCCCCGATCGTCGCTGGCGCATCCGGGATCGCGAGCGGGGCGTCGTGCTCGGCAAGGTCGACGAGCAGTCCGCCTTCGTCCCCTGGGACGAGCTCCCCGCCGCGGTGCTGACGACGCGCCGCTCGACACGCAAGCACCCGCTCGAGGAGCAGGCCCGCCCCGAGAAGGTCCTCTGGCACAAGAAGCTCGTGACCCTGAGCGCCGAGCACGTGGCGGAGGCCGACGCGCGCTTCGGCGCGCTGACGGAGATCTTCCGGCTCGATCTGCGCCGCTGGCTCGCGCACACCGACGACCCGAAGCGCAAGATCGTCTTCGCCGATCCCTTCGAGGGTCGCGTGTGCTCGGCGATCGCGCCGCGCGTGTACAACATCGGCGTGGTCTACCGGCTGCGGCGGAGAGACGACCCGAAGGCGACCTGGCACCGCATCCGCGTGGTGGTGAGCCGCAAGGGCATCCGCCGGATCGATCACATCAGCTGACGCTTGCCATCGTGCGCCGGAGATCGCATGCCGGATCGGCGATGACCAAGCTCTCCCTCCGGACCGCGCTCGTGACGGGCGCATCGAGCGGCATCGGCGCGGCGCTCGCGCGGCAGCTCGCCGAGGCGGGCGTCGAGGTCGTGCTCGCGGCCCGGCGCGCGGAGATCATCGAGGAGCTCGTGCTGAGCATCCGCCATCGCGGCGGGCGCGCGCGGGCGCTCCCCCTCGACGTCGCGCAGCCCGAGGAGACCGCAGAGGCCATCCGCGCGCTCGACGACGAGCTCGGAGGCCTCGAGCTGGTGGTGGCCAACGCCGGGGTCGGCGGGCCGCGCTGGTCGGGCACGCTCACCTGGGAGGACTGCGCCGGCATGATCGACGTCAACGTGCGCGGCGCGATCGCGACGCTCACCGCCGTGCTGCCCGAGATGGTGGAGCGCGGTCGCGGCCACGTCGTCGGCGTCTCGAGCATGGCCGCCTACCGCGGCTTCCCTCACAACGCCTGCTACAGCGGCAGCAAGGCCTTCCTCTCGACGTTCCTCGAGAGCCTGCGCGTCGACCTCGCCCACACCGGCGTGGCGGTGACCGACGTGCGTCCGGGCTTCGTGCGCACGCCGATGACCGCGACGCTCACCGATCCCATGCCCTTCATGATCGAGCCCGATCGCGCCGCCGAGCACGTGGTCCGCGGGATCGCGCGCCGCTCCGCGATGGTCGCGTTTCCCTGGCCCATGGCCGCGCTGGCCCGCTCCGTCGCGAGCCTGCCCATGCTCGTCTACGACCGAGCGGCCCGAACGGCGCGTCCGCCGGCAGCGAGCGCTCGACAGCGACGCTGATTTCGATCAAGCATGGTGTACCTGCGACAGAGCTTCTGGAGTGTCGTTCCGTGAGCTTGGAAGAGACAGCGCCCACCAGTGATGCACCGCCGCGAGGCCGGACGAGCATCAGCGCCCAACGGCTCGCTGCCCAGCTCCTCGATCCCGACGACCAGCTCTTCCTCGACGCGATGAGCGCCGCGGGTCTCCTCGAGGAGCTCGACGAGGAGGAGCTCTTGCGGTTGGCGAGCGAGGTCGGCGAGGGAGAGCCGGACGAGCGCTGCGTGACCTTGCTCGAGCTCTACTACGACGCGGGCGGCGACGAGGAGGCCGCCGGGCGGCGCCGCCGAAAGGATCGCTTCTTTCTCCAGCGCGTGGACCAGCCGGCGACGGCGAGCGGGTTGGTCGCGCGCTTGGTCGAGCTGACGCCCGAGCTCGCGGAGGTCACGCTCGAGCGCATCGGCGGCGGCGACGGCCCGCTCGTTCTGCGCAGCGGCGAGCACTTCGCGGCGGTCCTCGACGACTACGAGGAAGAGACCGACACCAGCGAGCTCGACATCAGGGAGGCCGAGCTCCGTAAGAGCGGCGTGCCGATGGTCACCGTGCGAGGCCTGGTCCACGCGCTCAACGTGCTGCTGGATCGGAGGGGCGTGCGCGAGCGCCTGGTGGCCCTCCGGGGCGACGCCGAGCGCGAGATCTACGCGGGCCTCGGCGTGACGGAGGCGATGCAGCTCACACGCAGCGGCTGCCTCGAGGACGACGACGCCGAGGACGTGATGGACCTCGGCGCCTGGTAGTCAGGGAGAGAACGCCATCGCGACGGCGCGGTGGTCTTCGGACATCGAGGCGAGGCGGAGGCACTCGCCACGCGGGCGCAGCACGAAGAGGTGGCTGGTCTCCTCGGAGCCGCCGTCGAGCTCACCGCTCACGAGCACGAGGGAGTCGTCGGGCGCGCGTGCATCGACGAGCGCCGCGCCGTACTCGGCCGTCTCGACGGGCAGGCGGGTGTCGATGGTGTCGGGCCAGCGGCAGGACACCGGACCGAGGAACGCGGGAGCGCTGCCGGCGCGCCACGAGAGGACGCCCTGGCGCGCGGTGACCCGCACGTCGGCGCCCCGAACGTGGAGCGCCTTCCGGTAGTAGACGCCGCTCGGCAACGCCACTTGAAGCTCGCCGGTCGTCGCGAGGGACCCGAGCTCCGGCCGGTACTCCTGCAGCCCACCGTTGATCAGGCCGGCGAGGCGCGACGGCTGCCCACTCGGCGCCGGGACCGCGGCGATCAGCTCCGAGGCGACGTCGAAGCGCGCGAGCGATGCGAGGTCTGCCTCGGCGTAGATCTCGATGCGCTCGCCGCTGTCGGAGGTGCTCTTCTCGCCCCAGACCACGGCGACCGCGGCCTGCCCCTCATACGAAAGCGGCGCGATGCTGATCGGGTAGTCCGACTCGTCCTCGATCTGCGCCGTCACCGACGCACCATCGACCCGGACGAGCCGGCCGCCGCCCCCGTAGCTGTTCGAGAAGCCGGCGAGGTCGGTGCCGTCCGCGAGCGCGCCCACCGCCACGATCGTGCCCAGCTCGTCGGAGGGCAAGCTCGCCCCGCGGCATGGCGCGAGATCGGCCGTGAAGCGGGCGAGCGCCTGGGTCGCGTCACCCCGCAGCGCCTGCAGGCCGATCACGAGGTGCGGCTCGCCGCTCGGGCAGGCGGCCAGCTCGGGGCTCGTGGGGTCGACGGGGCCCCCAGCGCGCCGGCATCCGGCGCACGAGAGCAAGGCGACGACGAGGACCAGGGCGCGGGCGCGCATGGGGTGCAGCTTCGACCAGCCGCCTACGCGCTGCAAGCCGCCCGCGACTCGTGCTACCAGAGAGGACGATGCCCGCGCGGTACGCCGTCGTGCTCCTCGCGATCGCCCTCGCCGGGTGCATCCCCGATCTGAGCGGCTACAGCCTCGTCGAGCCGGGCCAAGACGGCGGCCCTCCGCCCGGACAGGACGCCGGGTCGGGCACGCCCAACCCGATCGATCTCGGCGTGCCCTGCCCGAACCCCCACCTCCTGATTGGGATGGTCTCCGGATCGAGCTCGACCGCGCGCGTCCTCCGCGTCGATCCGGCCACCCGCACCGCCTGTCGCACCAGCGCGCTCCTCGAGCTCCAGTCCGCGTTCGGCTCGCGGATCGCCGACGTGGACTGGCACCCCGCCACCGGAGCGATCCTCGGGCTCGATGAGGCGGTGCTCGGCCTCGACGCAGGAGGCTTCCCCGTGTGGCGGCACGATCCTTTCGGGTACGGCGGCTTCGGCGGCGACTGGGTGGTGGTGTTCGGGAGCGGCGCGAGCGCGCGCATCGCGGTGGCGTGGACCGAGAGATCCTCGAGCCTCGAGACGCTGCGCTTGATCGACGCGAGCGGATTCGCGACCGGCGCCGACATCCCGCTTCCGTGGAGCCGAGACCTGATCGCGGCACACCCCGACGGCAGCGGTCGCAT
The DNA here is from genome assembly GCA_023427125.1 of Pseudomonadota bacterium. Taxonomy (GTDB): domain Bacteria; phylum Myxococcota_A; class Polyangia; order Polyangiales; family Sandaracinaceae; genus JAEZBP01. The sequence goes on from JAEZBP010000036.1 coordinate 6,420, forward strand.
CCTGCTCGCGTCGAAGTCCGGCATGGACGTGGAGGTCTACACGGTCGGCGACGCGACGACGGAGCTCACCACGGCGAGCGCCAGCCCGCTCTGGACGGGCGCGATCAATCTCGACGCCGGCTATCGCTACCACCTCGCGAGCGACCTCGGCACGCAGCGCCTCGTGGTCACCCACCAGGAGGGCCTCGCGTTCTGGCAGGTCGGCGGCCCCGCCCCGACCTCGGTGATCCAGTGCCCGGCCTACTGCTCCGGGTTTCACGCCGCGGCCAGCGATCCCCATGCCGACAACGCCGCCTACGCGATCTGCACCGACGCAAGCGGGAGCGGCAAGCGCCACCTCGTCCACCTCGCGGCGACGTGCACGCTGGTCGTCGACGGGACGTCGCTCGGCGCTCACACGATGCAAGACGTCGCGCTCGTGCGCGCCGCGCTCTGAGACCGAGTCAGGTCGGGGCGCGCTGCGGGGTCGGGCGGCCCGGACCGATCGCCGGCTCCTTGGTGCGCGTGGGCGCCTTCCCTCGGCGCGGGCTGCGCAGAAGCGCGACGCCGAGGCCGATCAAGACGGCGCCGAGGCCGAGGAA
>JAEZBP010000037.1 GCA_023427125.1 Pseudomonadota bacterium
GGCCTGCGAGGGCCCCGAGCCCGCCCGCGCCGCCGAGCCCGGCGATGCCGGACGTCTGGAGCGGCACGTTCGCGCCGACGGTGATCTCCGCCTGGACGTTGTCCATCGCCATGATGTGCGGCGTGGAGAGCACGTTGATGTCGCCCGAGGTCGCGATCGCGTTGAGCATCACGCCGAAGCTCGGGACCGAGAAGCCGATCAGCTCGTTGGCGCCCTCGATCTCCGGACCGCGGACGCCCACCGCGAGGCCGGTCAGGAGATCGGGGTGTGGCGTCGGGCTCGCCGTCCTGCCGGCCTCGAAGCCGAAGATCGAGAGCGCCTGGTTGCCGTCGATGTTCGGCTCGGGCACGCCGCCGTGATACGAGATGCCGAGCTTGGAGGAGCGCGAGACGCTCAGCTCCATGATCACCGCCTCGATGAACACCTGGCGGGGCGAGGCGTCGAGCTGCTGGATCACGCGCCGCAGCGCGACGTAGTCGTGGAGCGAGCTGGTGATGAGGAGCGAGTTGGTCGCCTTGTGCGCCTGGACGTTGATCTCGCCCTGCAGCGAAGAGCCGCTCGCGCCGCCCGCCGCCTGCGCGGCCGGGCTCGCCGCCGCCCCGCCCTTCTTCGCGGAGCGGGCGCCTCCGCCTCCGCCCACCAGGCTCGAGAGCGTGCTCGCCATCTGCTCGGCGTCCGCGTACTGCAGCGAGTGCACGTGGATCGACCCCTCGCCCTCGACGGGGATGTCGAGCGCGCGGATCACCTCGAGGATGCGCAGGTACGCGCGCTCGGTGGCGAGGATGATGAGCGAGTTGGTGCGCTCGTCCGGGAGGATGTTGGTGATGCGCGACTCGCCGCGCGCCGCGCCGATCGTGGAGGGCCCCGCGGGCTCGGCCTGCGCCTCGGCGGCCTGACGTCCTCGACGAGGCGTCGGCGCCGCCTTCGCGCCTCCGCCGCCACCGCCGCCGCTGCTGCTCGTGGTCGGGAAGATCTCGGTGAGGCGCGCCGCGAGCTCGGTCGCGTTCGCGTAGTGGATCGGCTCGATCCAGATCTGCTCGCCCGTCCGCGGGACGTCGACCTCCTGCATGATCCGGAGCATCCGGCGGATGTTCGCGCCGGTGTCGGTGATGATGAGGGTGTTGGTCGGCGCATAGGCGATGACGCTGCCGTTCTGTGTCTGGAAGCGGCTCAGCAGCGTGGCGAGATCCTCCGCCGACACGTTGTTCGCGCGGACCATCCGCGTGACGTAGCGGTCGTCGACCGGCGTCGACTCGCCCTGCGTGTAGATCGGGTGGTTCTTGGTCTGCGGGCTCGCCGAGTCGACGATCTTCAGGTACCGGCCGGAGGGCTCCACCGTCATGCCGTTCAGGTCGAGGATCGACAGGAAGGCGCGGTAGGCCTCGGCGGCGGTGACGGGCTCGGTCGAGACGACCGTCGCCTTGATCGAGCGCGCCTTGGCGCCCGGGAGGATGAAGCGCTTGCCGGTGATGCGGGAGATCATCCGCACGAGATCCGGGAGATCGGCGTCCTCGAGCGTGAACTCGACCGCCGATCCCGGCGGCACGCGCCCTCCGGGCTGGCCCTCGAGGCCGGTGCGGAACGGGCGCAGCTTGCCGGCGGGCCGAGGGGCCTCGCCCTCCTCGCCGGCTTCCTGGTTCTGCACCTGCGGCACGACCGGCCGCTGGCCGGGCCGCGGGATGCGTACCTGCGGAGGCTCCGGGCGCTCCTGCGCGATCGCCAAGCCGATGCTCGAGAGCATGATGGCGGCCGAGCCAAGCAAGATCGGGACTGCAACTCTGAGCTTCACAGGTGCTCCCTAGCGGATCGAATAGTCGACCGACATGTCCTGACCGCGGCGGGCCAGGCTGATGGTGATCCGATCGGCGTTCTGGAGACGCGCGTACGCCTCGAGCGCGCTGTCGGGCGCCGTCATGTCGTAGCCGTTGATGGTGCGCAGCATGTCGCCGTTCTGGATGCCCAGGCGGCCGAGCAGGCTGCTGCGACGGATGCCGTAGAGCTTCACGCCCACCACGCGCCCGCCCTCCTCGTGAGGGATGACGCGCGCGCTGCGCATCAGCGCGGCCTGGTTCGCGAGCAGGCTCGTGACCAGGCTGCGCTCGATGCTGTACTCGCGCTCCGAGACCTGGGTGATGCCCGACTCGAGCGCGGCGTTGTCGATGCCGTCGGTGCTGCCCGACGCCGTCGGCGCCGCCTCCGCCGTGACGGTCGGCGTGGGCGCGGTCGCGACGCGCGGCGCTTCGCCGAACATGCTGAGCGAGCAGTGGTTGCCGGTGCGGGGCCGCAGCACCACGCGGTTCGACGCGATGTTCACGATCTGGCGGTCGTCGACCGACATGCCCTCTTGATAGAGGAGCGACTGGCCGGCCGCGTCGGTGATCGCGGCGAACGAGTCCTCGGGGTTGCGCATGCGAACGAACGCGCCGACCAGCCTCATGCTGCCGTCGCACGGCGGAGGCGGCGGATCACCGACGCTCCAGGCGTCGCTCGGCGGCGGCGGCGGATCGTCATCGTCATCGTCCGGCACATCGACCTGCGGCTCGGCGCTGAGATCGCCGGTCGCCGAGTCGAAGATGTTGCGCCGCAGGATCGGGATCGCGTCGGCCCGCGCCCGCGCCGAAGCCTGAGCCTGGCCGAGCGGCGCGATCGCCCCCGACTCGAGCGGGACGAGCCACGCGCCGAGGAGCTGCGTCCCGCCCTGCGCCACCAGCACGCCGGTCGTCGCCAGCGTCGCGAGGAGGATCGCGACGGCCACCCTCTGCTGTCGGTTGCTGGTGCTCATCGTCGACGTTCGCTCCGAGGCCAGGCCGGCCCTGGTTCAGCAAGCCAGGGCTCAGCAACGGGCGTGCCTAGCCCAGAAGGGCAGCAGCGACCAGAAAAAACCAGGGCGCGAGGCGTCCGTCCCCGCGCCGCCCCGCCAAGGTGGCAGCCCCCGCGCGCCCCCGCCTCGACCGCCTGACAATCTGTCATCGGAACTGCCGCGGCCACTTCGCCGACGCCATGAGTGAACCGCTCCCTAGCCGTTCGCCCTGAGCGCGCAGTCGAAGGGGGCTCGGACGCGTGGCCTTCGACTCGGCGCTTCGCGCCGGCTCAAGCCGAACGGCTGAGGCAGGCCCCGTCGCAGGCTCTCGCTTGGTCATCACAGCCGGCGGTAGATGGTGCGGGCCGAGATGCCGAGGAGCTGCGCGGCGAGCTGCTTGTCGCCGCGGGTGTGATCGAGCGTGGCCTTGATCACCCGCCGCTCGATCTCCTCGAGCGGCGTGCCGAGCGCGAAGACCAGGTCGCTCGCGCGCCGCTCGGCGCGGGTGATCGACGCGGGGAGATCCTCGACGCCGAGCAGCTCGCTCTTGCCGAGCACGACGGCGCGCTCGACCACGTTCTCGAGCTCGCGCACGTTGCCCGGCCAGTCGTAGCTGACGAGCGCGTCGAGCGCCTCGCGGCTCGGCGTCACCCGCGGCCGCCCGTTCTTGCGGCAGTAGACCTCGAGGAAGTGATCGACGAGCAGCGGCACGTCCCCCTGCCGATCGGAGAGGCGCGGGCAGGTGATCGCGATCACGTGGAGCCGATAGTAGAGGTCCTCGCGGAAAGTCCCCTCCTCCACCGCACGCTCGAGGTTGCGGTTGGTCGCGGCGATCAGCCGGAAGCTCGCGCGCTGGGTCTTGCCGCCGATCGGCTCGTACTCACCCTCCTGCAGGACCCGGAGCAGCTTCACCTGCACCGCCGCGGAGAGCTCGCCGATCTCGTCGAGGAAGAGCG
>JAEZBP010000178.1 GCA_023427125.1 Pseudomonadota bacterium
GGCGCGCACCTCGCGCACCCGCGCCGCATGGACGACCTCGCGCGGCTCGATCGATGGCGCGGCCGCGGCGACGGGCGCAGCAGGCTCCGCGAGCGGCTGGGGCGCCGACGGGATCGGGTCGACCGTCAGCGTCTCCGCGGGAGCGGGGGCCTCGGCCGCCGGCTGCAGCAGGATGAAGCCGACCGCTATGGACATCGCGACGCTGACCATGAGGGCCATGCGGATCGTCTGCGGCGAGCGCCGCGGCGAGGATCCCTGCGGCGACGGCGGGGTCGACTGCGGGGGCGCCTCGCTCGCCAGCTCCTTCTGCGCGGCCTCGAGCTGCCGCTCGAGCTGCTTGGCGCGGGCCTCGTAGAACGACGCGTTCTGGCTCCGCGTCTCGAGCTTCTCCCGGGTCTCTGCGAGGTCGCGCTCGAGGGCCTCTACCCGCTCCCGGAGCGCGCCGTGCTCGTTGCGAAACGCCATCGCGCCAGAGTGGCCAAGATGCCACTCCAGCGCAATCGCGAGCGCGCCAGCTGGATCAGAGGTCGATCGTCATCACCCCGTACGGGCCCATCGCGCAGAACGCGCGGCCGGCGCGCACCTCGAGCGACTGGCAGTACCAGCCGGGCATGTCGACCTCGCGCACGCCGGGGGCCCCGCCGCCGCTCGCGTCGATGACCACCAGGCGGTTCGACTCGGTGATGAACGCGTGGTCGCCGCGCGCGGTGATCTGTCCTCCGCCCCAGTAGTAGCTGCGCTGGAGATCGGTCAGCGCGACGCTCGCGCCCGCCTCGAGGGCGCCGCCCGCGCTGAGCGCGTAGGTCGTGACGCGGCTCTCGGGCACCTCCTCCGACCAGCCGTAGAGGCCGCCCTCCTGGCTGCGCACGAAGACGCGCGAGGCCGTCACCGCCACCGAGGTGCTGTGGAAGCCGTCGCGATCGAGGCTCTCCCGGCTCACGAGGCTCGCCCCGCCCGCGCCGACGCGGAGGGTGTTGATCCGGCGGTCCCAGACGCGGCAGACGGAGGCCTCATAGTCGAAGGAGACGCGGCCGTCGCGGCTCGTGCAGCTCTCCCAGTCGCTCGCGGCGTGCTCGCTCTCGAGGACGTCCTCGAGCGTGACGACGAGGCCCGCGTCGTGATCGTAGTGCACCGCCTGGCCGGGGATGTTGATCGGCGAGAGCATGCGGGGCGCGCTCGGGTCGCTCACGTCGAGGCGATCGAGGTAGTAGCGGACGCGGCCGCTTCCGTCGCCGACCGGCGCCGCGTGCTGGCTCGCGACGACGTCCCCGCTCACGATGCCCGCGCCGCTGCCGCCGCCGTACCACCAGCCGTAGCCGTAATCGATCGCGCAGCCCCACGGGAGCCGGCCCCACCCGCCGGAGGCGACGTCGGCCGGCAGCTCGAAGCTCGCCGTGTGGGTGGGCGAGGACGGATCGGCGAGGCTGAGCACGTCGTAGCTGACGCGCCGCTCGCTGCTGTGGTGGCCGGTGGCCGGATCGTACGAGTAGCGCTCCGTGATGCGGCTCACGACGAGCGCGCTCTCCGTCTTCAGGATCTCACCGAAGTAGGTGTACTCACCGTCCGTGCTGGCGGCGGGCGCGAGGTCGACGTGGCCGGTCACCGCCGGCGCCTCGCCCCGCATGTCGATCACGTAGAGGCGGAGCGCGTTCCCCGTGCGGCCCGCGCTGTAGTCGTAGGTGTGGTGCGGCGCATAGACGAAGCCGCCGTGCGGATAGACCGTGCTGCCCCAGCTGGAGTAGCTGTCGCAGCTGTCCGCCTCGGCGGCGGTCAGATCGAGCGAGGACGAGGGCTCGGCCGTCGTCGCGTTCGCGGCGCTCGCCACGTCGAGGGTGGCGCGGCTCGTCCACCAGTCGTTGCCGAAGCGGAGGACCTCGTCGTCCGAGATCGCGTGGACGGAGGTGGCGTGGCGCGCGACCTCGAGCGTGTCGAGCGCGGCCGGACGATCGCGGTCTGCGATGTCGAAGCTCTGTACCGCGTGATCGGAGACGCCGAAGAGGGTATCCGCGCGGAGGATCGAGCGGCGCGCGGTGCCGATCTGCGGCGCCACGCCGCGCAGCGTGAGGTCGTCGCCGGCCACGTCGATGATCTGGATGCCGCTCTGCCACTCCCAGCGGCAGCCGTCGTCGCCGGCGCTGGAGCCCGCGAAGGGCACGAGGATGAGGCCCCGATCGAGGAGGAGGTTGAAGGCCTTGTGGATGCGGTCTTGATCCTCGACCGCCGAGGTCCAGTCGCCGCCGAAGTGCACGCGGTCCAGCATGGTGGGCGTGGCCAGGTCCGAGACGTCGAAGATCGAGACGGTCATCGCGCCCTCGTCGAAGCCGAGGCCGTAGACGCGATCGCCGCGCGGCTCCATGTGATAGACCCAGCCCGGGATCTCGAGCTCGCCGACCTGCAGGGGCGCCGCCGGATCGGAGAGGTCGAAGGTGAAGAGCGGATCGATCTGCTCGAAGGTGATCGCGTACGCGCGATCGCCGTCGAAGCGCACCGAGCGCAGCGCCTCGGGGCGCGGCAGGGTCATCGTGAGGCTCGCGAGGGGCGTGATCTCGCTCGAGCTCGTCACCGCGAAGGTCTCGAGCACCGGCTCCTGCCCCGAGCCCCAGCCGCCCGCCTGGCTGATCACGCGGAGCACGCCCTCGTGCTCGTCCATCTGCCAGCGGCTCTCGATGCGGCCGTGCACCGTGACGGTGGCGCCGACCTCCATCTCGCCGCTCGGATCGGCGATGTCGATCGTGAAGAGGCGGGTGTCGTCGCTGGCGCCGGGCTCCCACCAGCGGCTCCAGTCGTTGCTCGCGACGTAGATGCGCTCGGCGGTCACGGCGATGCTCTGCGGGCCCCAGTCCGAGCCCGAGGCGAGCACGATCTCGTCGATGACCTCGAAGCCGGCGGGGCTCACGGCGAACGACGCGACGCGCGTCTTGGGCTGGGTGTCGCAGCGCCAGCAGTAGCCGTTCTCGTAGGTCGCGAGGTAGACGACAGAGCCCACCATGCGCGAGTCGCTGATCTCGCCGTAGAGCTCGTGATCGGCGAGGACCTCGATCCGCGCGGGATCGGCGACGTCGAGCGCCTGCATGCGCGCGGTGGTCCGCCAGGAGCCGGTGCCGGTCGCCTCGTCGACCTCGAACGACCAGTAGCCGTTGTACATCACGTACGCGACGCCATCGCGCAGGTACATCTCGAAGGGCACGGCCGAGAAGCGGTGGTTGCCGAGCACGCGGAGATCGCTCGGATCCGAGAGGTCGATCACCGTCAGGCCCGCGTAGCGCGAGAGCGCGAAGAGCCGATCGCCGTCGAGCTGGATGATGTCCGCCTCCGCGATGGCGCGCCCGGGGTCGGCGCCCTCGCCGCTGTCGAGCCCCGGATCCGGAGCGGCGGCGCCCCCGTCGGCCGCGCCGCGGTCGCCGGTGGACTGGCCGAAGACGTCGGAGATGAAGTCGCCGGTGGGCGAGGTCACCGAGCCGTCACAGCCGAAGAGGCCGAGCGACACGGCGAGAGAGGCGAGCGCGAGGCGAGACGGATGAGGCATGCGCGAGCGGAGAGCACCCCGCGTGCCAGCGCGCGTTCGCGACCGGAAGGCCAGCCCCTCGTCAGGCGCGGCACACGGTGACTCAGCTTGCTGGTGCGCGCATTCGCGCGCGCGGCCGAGCGGACGGTCGGCGCTTCCCGTCCCCGGTGTCCAGTGAGCGGTGAACCGCTCCGCTCGGCGCTCCAATCGCCCGTCGGATCGCGCGTAGACGGAGCGCTTCGTTTTCGGGTACTCAACGAGGATGTCGCGGAGGGGGCAGAAGCCGAGCGCCGAGGACGTGCTGCGAGGGCGCGCGTCGGTCGATGTCCACGGGCTCGTGGCGCTCATCCACTCCGTCAACCCGACGGGGCGCGGGCTTCGAGGACCGGACGAGGCGCGCGCGTATCGGACCAAGGCCGCCCTGCAGAGCCTGCTCTTGCGCCGCTTCGCCGAGCACGTGCGCGTCGAGGAGAGCGCGCCGGGCGTCATCGCGCTCTCGCTGCGCGACACCGGCCAGCACGCCGCGCACTGCCCGCTCGAGGCGCTCGACGAGGACGTGCGCTCGCGCGTCCGCTTCGAGCTCGACACCGGCGGCTCGAGCGACGCAGCGCCGGCCGGCACGCGCGCATCGGGGGCGGGGACGTCATGGGCCGATCGCGCGCGCCGCGCGCTCGAGCGCTACGACTACGAGGAGGCCGAGGCCGTGCTGCGCGCCGCGCTCCTCGAGCGCCCGGCCGACGC
>JAEZBP010000201.1 GCA_023427125.1 Pseudomonadota bacterium
CACCCCGACCGGTCGCGAGCGAGGGCACGTGCACGCCTCGGCTCTTCGCCGTCTCGATCGCAAGCTCGTAGCCCGCGTCGGCGTGGCGGATGACGCCCATCCCGGGATCGCTCGTGAGCACCCGCTCGAGCCGCCGCGCGGCCGCGTCGGTGCCGTCGGCGACGACCACCAAGCCGGCGTGGATCGAGTAGCCGATGCCGACCCCGCCCCCATGGTGGACGCTCACCCAGGTCGCGCCCGAGGAGCAGTTGACGAGCGCGTTGAGGATCGGCCAATCGGCGATCGCGTCCGAGCCGTCGCGCATGCCCTCGGTCTCGCGGTAGGGGCTCGCCACCGAGCCGCAGTCGAGGTGATCGCGCCCGATCACGATCGGCGCCCTCACCTTCCCTTCGCGCACGAGCTCGTTGAAGCGCAGGCCCACGCGGTGGCGCTCGCCGTAGCCGAGCCAGCAGATGCGCGCCGGCAGGCCCTGGAACGCGACCCGCTCCTTCGCGAGATCGAGCCAGCGGTGGAGGTGCGCGTCGTCGGGGACGACCTCCTTCACCGCGCGATCGGTCACCGCGATGTCCTCGGGATCGCCGCTCAGCGCGACCCACCGGAAGGGGCCCTTGCCCTCGCAGAAGAGCGGCCGGACGTACGCGGGGACGAAGCCCGGGATGTCGAACGCGTCCTCGACGCCGGCGATCTTCGCGTGCTCGCGGATGTTGTTGCCGTAGTCGCAGGCGAACGCGCCGCGCTTCACCATCGCGAGCATCGCGCGGACCTCGGCGGCCATGCCCTCGCGCGCCCGCCGGACGTAGGTCTCGGGATCCGAGGCGCGCAGCGCCGCCGCGCCCTCGAGCGTGAGGTCGGTCGGGATGTAGCCGGAGAGCGGATCGTGCGCGGAGGTCTGCTCGGTGACGAAGTCGGGCGTCACGCCGCGGCGCACGAGCTCGGGGTAGACGTGCGCGGCGTTGCCGACGAGCGCGACGCTGAGCGCCTCGCCGCGATCGCACGCGCCCTTGATCCACGAGAGCGCCTCGTCGAGGTCGCCGGTGACGCGATCGACGTAGCGGGTCTCGACGCGGCGCTCGGCGCGGGCGGGATCGATCTCGACGCCGAGGAAGCACGCGCCGTTCATCGTCGCGGCGAGCGGCTGCGCGCCGCCCATCCCGCCGAGGCCCGCGCTCAAGATCCAGCGGCCCTTCCAGTCCCCGCCGAAGTGCTGATCGCCGGCGGCGCCGAAGGTCTCGTAGGTGCCCTGCAAGATCCCCTGAGTGCCGATGTAGATCCACGAGCCCGCGGTCATCTGGCCGTACATCGTCAGGCCCATCGCCTCGAGGCGGCGGTGCTCCTCCCAGGTCGCCCAGTGCGGCACGAGCATGCTGTTCGAGAGCAGCACGCGGGGCGCGTCCTCGTGGGTGCGGAACTTCCCGACCGCGCGGCCCGACTGGATGAGGAGCGTCTCGTCGCTCTCGAGCGCCCGCAGCTCCGAGACGATCCGATCGAAGTCGGGCCAGGAGCGCGCGGCCTTCCCGGTGCCGCCGTAGACCACGAGGTCCTCGGGGCGCTCGGCGACCTCGGGATCGAGGTTGTTCATGAGCATCCGCAGCGGCGCCTCCTGCAGCCAGCCCTTGCAGCTGAGCTCGGTCCCGCGCGCGGCGCGGATCACACGTGTGTTGCTCATGCGTCGTCTCCTCTCGCTCGGAAGGGCCGACACGGTAGCGCACACGCGCTCGCTCTGCTCCTCGCGCCGCCCTTGACAGGCGCGCGTCGCGGCGCAGAGCCTCCGGCATGCGTGGATTCGCTCGCGTCAGCGTGGCCGTGCCGGTCGTCCGGGTCGCCGACTTCGACGCCAACGTCGCTCACACCCTCGCCCTGATCGAGCGCGCGCACGCGCAGGGCGACGCGCTCGTCGTCTTCCCCGAGCTCGGCCTGTGCGGCTACACCGTCCGCGACCTGCTCCTCGACCGGCACCTCCACGAGGCCTGCGAGCGAGCCCTCGCGCGGGTCGTCGAGGCGAGCCGCGAGCGCGCGCCGCTCATCGTGCTCGGCATGCCGCTGCGCGGGGAGCTCGGCCTCTACAACGTCGCGGTGGCCATTCAGCGCGGCCGGGTGCTCGGCGTCGTGCCCAAGCAGTACCTGCCGACCTATCGCGAGTTCGAGGAGGCGCGGTGGTTTCGCCCCGGCGTCGAGGTCCCTCCCGGATCCACCATCCGCCTGCTCGACGCGCACGTCCCCTTCGGAGGCGATCTCTTGTTCGCGGCCGACGATCACCCGGACCTCGTGGTCGGCCTCGAGATCTGCGAGGACTTCTGGGTGCAGCTCCCACCGAGCACGTTCCAGGTCTCGGCCGGAGCGACGGTGGTCGCGAACCTCTCGGCCTCGAACTTCACGGTCGGCAAGGCCGAGCTGCGCCGCCTGCTCGGCCGCTCGATCTCCGATCGCGGCAAGTGCGCGTACCTCTATGTCGCCGCGGGGCCCGGCGAGTCGTCGACCGATCTCGCCTTCGACGCGGACGCCTTCATCTGCGAGAACGGCGCGATCCTCGGCGAGTCGAGGCGCTTCTCGCGCGAAGATCAGCTCGTCACCGCCGACGTCGACGTCGAGACGCTGAGCCGCGAGCGGCTGGCCACGACGACCTTCGGCGACTGCGCCCGCGAGCACGCGAAGACGTTCCGGCGCATCCCGTTCACGGCGGGCACGCCGGCCGGCGCCCTCCGCCGCGCGGTGAGCGCGCACCCCTTCATCCCCTCCGATCCGGCCACGCTGGCCACGCGCTGCTGGGAGATCTTCGAGATCCAGAGCAACGCGCTCGCGACCCGCATGCGCGCGATCGGCAAGCCCAAGCTGGTGCTCGGCATCTCGGGCGGGCTCGACTCCACGATGGCGGCGCTGGTCGCGGCGGCCGCGCTCGATCTCGTCGGCCAGCCGCGCAGCGATCTGATCGGCGTGACCATGCCGGGCCTCGGCACCACCACCGCGACGCGCGGCAACGCCGAGCGGCTCACCGACGCGCTCGACGCGCGCTTCGTCGAGATCCCGGTGAGCGAGGCGAGCCACCTCGTGCTCTCGAGCACCGGCCACCGCGCGGCGGCCGACACCGAGAGCGTCGCCGCGCTCCTCGCGAAGATACGCGCCGAGCCGAGCCTCGGCGACGTCACGCTCGAGAACGTGCAGGCGCGCCTGCGCACCCTGGTGCTGATGACCATCGCGAACCAGGAGGGCGGGCTGGTGGTCGGCACCGGCGATCTCTCGGAGAAGGCGCTCGGCTGGTCGACCTACGGCGGCGATCACATCTCGATGTACGACGTGAACGCGGGCGTGCCGAAGACGCTGGTGCGCTTCGTGATCCGCTGGGTCGCGAACGAGCGCGCGGCGAGCTGGACGCAGGACGAGGCGCACGCGCTGCGCGAGGTGCTCTTCGCGATCCTGGAGACGCCGATCTCGCCGGAGCTCCTGCCGGCCGACGAGGAGGGGCAGATCGCGCAGCTCAC
>JAEZBP010000210.1 GCA_023427125.1 Pseudomonadota bacterium
CGCTCGTTCTTCGGGCTCGACCGGCGCTTCGACTTCTCGCAGTTCGCCCCGCGCGGGCACTACACCGAGTCGCCCGAGCTCGAGCGCTACTTCCGCGCGATGATGTGGCTCCAGCGCGTCGACTTCCGGCTGATCGAGACCGACGACCTCGGCAACCAGGTCTTCTCGCGCCGCCAGCTCGAGGCGGCGCTCGCGCTCCGCGCGCTGATGGACGAGGGCGCGCTCGCGCGCTGGCGCGACATCGATCAGGCGGTCGAGGCCTTCGTGGGCGAGCCCGACTACATGCTCCCGCCCGACCTCGACGCGTTCCTCGCCTCGCTCGGCGCGGCCGACGCGAGCGCGCGCGCGGATCGCACCGACGCCGAGCTCGCGCAGAAGATCCTCGACGGCGGCTGGGGCGCGCAGCGCATCTCGAGCCACTACATGGTCAACGGGGTCGGCCAGGGGACGATGCCGCTCAACCGCTCGCTCGCCTTCTTCGGCCAGCGCTACACCGTCGACTCGCACGTCTTCAGCAACGTGGTCTACGACCGGGTGCAGCGCGGCGCGGTCCGCCGGATGATGCCCGACCCGCTCGACGTGGCGTACGCGGCGCTCGGCAACGACGCGGCGCTCCCGCTCCTGGCGGACGAGCTCGCGAGCTACTCGTACGCGCCCGATCTCGAGTCGATGCGGATGCTCGTCGACGAGCACCCGGCGAGCTACTGGGACACGAGCCTCTACACGCTCTGGATGTCGGCCCTGCGCGGCCTCTCGACCGACGCCGATGCCGGCTTCGCCGAGGGGCTGCCGGCCGTCGCCCGCACCGAGCCCTGGCAGCGCCGCCTGATCTCTGCGCAGCTCGCCTCGTGGGCCGAGCTCCGCCACGACACCCTGCTCTACGCGAAGCAGAGCTACACGAGCGGGGCCGCCTGCGAGTTCCCGGACGCCTACGTCGATCCCTACCCGGCGTTCTGGCGCGCGCTCGAGCGCTACGGGACCTCCGGCCTCGCGCTGGTGGAGAACCTGAGCGCGATCGAGCCGTCCTTCGCCGCGTCGATCCGCGGGCACTTCGTCGCGGTGGAGGGTGCCTCGCGCATCCTCGCCGAGATGGCCGAGCACGAGCTCGCCGGCACGCCCTTCACGGCCGCGCAGATGGAGTTCATCAACCAGACCGTGCAGATCCAGAACGTGTGCGGCGAGGAGTGGGCGACGGGCTGGTACGGGCAGCTCCACTACACGCTCACGACGAGCACCGAGCTCGATCCGGTGGTCGCCGACGTGCACACCCAGCCGACCGACGCGGCCGGCAACGAGGTGGGCCGCGTGCTCCACGTCGGCAGCGGCCTGCCGCGCGCGATGGTGGTGACCGTCGACACCTGCACGGGGCCGCGCGCCTACGTCGGCCTGGTCTCGACCTTCCACCAGGAGGTCACCGAGAGCTGGGAGCGGCTGACCGACGAGGTCTGGGCCGAGCGCGAGCGCACCTCCGTGCCGTGGATGCGCGAGCTCATCCCTCGCTGATCGGCTTCTCCACCTCGTCCTCGTCCACCTCGTCGTCCACCTGGGCGGGGCCGAGCACGTCGAGCAGGCGCCGGTGGGAGCTCTGGGTCGGCTGGCCGTTGCCGCACTCGCGCTCCTCGCGCTGGCCGCAGGGCACCTCGCGATCTTGGAAGCGGCGGGTGCCGCACGCGGGCAGGTAGCTCATCAGGTCGCCGCAGTGCATCGCGTGGTCGAGGCCGTAGGCGTGGGCGATCTCCATCGCAGCGGTCTCGCACATGCGCTTGGCGTTCTCGCGCAGGGTCCGCGTGAAGACCAGCACGACCGCGCTCTCGATCGCCTGCCCGTTGAAGGGCGCGAGGCCCGCGATGGTGTTGCCGCGATCCGCCTGGAGAGCCGCGCCGAGCGGGCCGAGCTCGCCGCCCATCATGGCCATCAGGTAGCCGGGCTGGACCGGGCGCTGCTCGACGAGCTCGACCCGGTAGGGCGCGAAGTGCTCGCGCAGGCAGCTCACCATCGTGTTCCACTGGGTGGGGGTGCCGCGGAACGCGGGGACGTCGTAGCGCTCGAGCTCGGCGAGCCGGACGATCGCCGACTGGTTGCGCGACGCGTCGTCGGCCCCGGGAGAGAGTCGGGCGCCCTCGCGGTTCAGGTAGATGACGTGGGGGGCCTTCGGCGAGCGATCGTCCACGCGCGGGACCGACACCGGCACGGAGACGGAGGCCGGCGGCTGGGGCTCCGCGCGCGGCTCGGGGGCAGGCTCCACGCCGCAGCCCGCGCAGGCGATCGACAAGCCGATCGACAAGCAGAGCGCTGCACGACGAAACATGGCGGGCGAGCCTATCGGCGCGCGCGATCGGCGTCCATGCTACATCCGCAGAGACACACGGCGGAGAGGCGGGAGAGACATGACCGAACACTTCGACGTCATCATCGTCGGCGCGGGCCTCTCGGGCATCGGCGCGGCCTACCACCTCTCGCGCGAGCACCCGCAGAGGTCCCTCGCGATCCTCGAGGGGCGCGACGCGATCGGCGGCACCTGGGATCTCTTCCGCTACCCGGGCATCCGCTCGGACTCCGACATGTACACGCTCGGCTACTCCTTCCGGCCGTGGAAGGAGCAGAAGGCGATCGCCGACGGCGACTCGATCCTCGCCTACGTGCGGGAGACGGCGCGCGAGCGCGGGATCGACGCCAAGATCCGCTTCGGGCACCGCGTGAGGCGCGCGTCGTGGTCGAGCGAGGACGCGCGCTGGACGGTGGAGGCCGAGCGCGGGGGCGAGCTCGTCCGCTTCACGTCGAGCTTCCTCTACATGTGCAGCGGCTACTACGACACCGAGAACGGCTACACGCCCGAGCTGGCCGGGCGCGAGCGCTTCCGCGGCCGCATCGTCCACCCGCAGCGCTGGACCGACGACATCGACTACGCGGGCAAGCGCGTGATCGTGATCGGAAGCGGCGCGACCGCCATGACGCTGGTGCCGGCGCTCGCGGAGCGCGCCGCGCACGTGGTGATGCTGCAGCGCTCGCCGACCTACGTCGTCTCGCTGCCGGCGGTCGACGCGATCGCCGACTGGCTGCGCAGGCGCCTGCCCTCGCAGCTCGCGTACGGCGCCGTGCGCTGGAAGAACGTCCTCGTGAGCATGCTCTTCTTCCAGCTCTCGCGGCGGAAGCCCGAGCTCACGAAGAGGCGCATCGTCAAGCTCGTGCGCGACGCGCTCGGCCCCGAGTACGACGTCGAGAAGCACTTCACCCCGCGCTACAACCCCTGGGATCAGCGGGTCTGCATCGTCCCCGACGGCGATCTCTTCGCGTCGATCCGCGCGGGCAAGGCCTCGGTCGTCACCGACCACATCGAGACGTTCACGGAGGAGGGCATCCGCCTCCGATCGGGCGAGGAGCTCGAGGCTGATCTCATCGTCACCGCGACCGGCCTCACGCTCCGCTTCCTCGGCGACGTGGCGCTCACGGTGGACGGCCGCCCCGTCGTGTCGCACGAGCTGACCAACTACAAGGGCTCGATGTTCAGCGACGTGCCGAACCTCGCGTGCGCGTTCGGCTACACCAACGCGTCGTGGACGCTGAAGGCCGACCTCACGGCCGAGTACGTGTGCCGGCTCCTGCGCCACATGGATGAGACCGGCGCGAAGCAGTGCACCCCGCGCCGCCGCGATCCGTCGATCACCGACGAGCCCTTCCTCGACTTCTCGTCGGGCTACGTGCAGCGCGCGCTCGCGCACTTCCCGAAGCAGGGCTCGAAGATGCCCTGGAAGCTCTACCAGAACTACCTGCTCGACATCGCGCTGATGCGCTTCGGCAAGATCGACGACGGCACGATGGAATTCACCGCGCCCACTCGAGCGCGCGCGAGCAAGCCGGCCGCGCCGGAGCCCTCGCTCGCCCGCAGCTGAGAGACTTCACAAGCAGAACGGGGCGAGCTCGATCGGAGGGCAGCCGCGCTCGATGATGCGCGCGCCGGACACGCACACCGAGGTGCCGTCCATGAAGGCGTCCTCCTCGCACTTCACGCACGTCAGCTCGCCGCCTTCGAACGCCGCCGCGCCCAGATCACAGATCGTGACGGCGTCGAGCTCGCTGTGGGCGGTGGTGACGGTCGAGGTCGGGCCGCCGCCGAGGGTGCTCGAGAGCAGGCGGCTCGCCTCGAGCCGGAGGCCGCCCGCCAGGTGTGCGTCGGTCAGGACGGACTCGACGACGTGGAGGCGATCCGGCTGGCACTCGGGGATGTCGATGCTCCGCAGCGCCCCACCCGCCAGGAAGAGGTCGTCGCAGCGCGCGAAGATCACGTCGTTGAGATCGCACATCGCGAAGGCCCCATACGGCGTGTTCACCGCCGAGGTGACGAGATCGAGGTTCAGCGCGAGCAGCTCGCTGGCGCTGACGTGCGAGGCGGACATCCGCCCGCCCACGAGCTCGAGGGCCGCGACGTCGAAGGTCGTCGAGCGCACCGTCGAGCGCTCGATGCGCACGCGCGCCGGCCAGGCGGAGGGCGCCTCGTAAATGGCGCAGCCCTCGAGGTCCGAGGCGATGATCGCGAGAGCGGGGGAGGGGTCGGGCGCGCCCTCGCTCGGCGCGAGCGCCAGCGTCGTGCTCGCCAGCGTCGCCTCGCGCGCTCGGAGCCGCACGCCGCCCGCCGTGCGCACGAGCGTGCCCGACAGCTCGCTCCGCTCGAGGTCGACGATCAGCGCGGTGAGCGGCGCCTCGAATGCCAGCGACGCGCCGCTCAGCGCGGCGGCCGACACATCGATCGTGTAGCGCTCCTGAGCGGACGGCTCGACGAACGTCAGGCTGGCGCACGTGAGGTCGGCGCCGCGAAGCGAGAAGCCGGGCGCGAGCTGGATCGGCGCCTCGATGCGGCACCCCCGCAGGTCCGCGCCCTCAAAGTCGATCGCGCCATCTCGGAGCCGCTCGCAGCTCGCCTGCGCCTCGTCGCACTCCTGGACGTCTCCGGGCTCGTTCGGCACGCCGAGGCAGCCGTCCATCGCGTCGGGGATCGAGTCGCCGTCACAGTCTCCGTCCGATGGCGGCAGGAGGCGCTCGGGCGGGATCGCGAGGAGCGCGGGATCGACGGTGCGCACCGGGACGCACTCGGGGGTGACCTCGCAGCGCCGGGTGTCCTCCGGCACCGGGAGGGGCCGGGTGCCGACGATCGGCCGGCCGAGGCCCTCGCAGGCGCTGAGCGCGAGCAGGAGACAGAGGGCGCGCGGGATCGCGGAGCGGAGCGGAGTGACGGTAGGCCGACACCT
>JAEZBP010000222.1 GCA_023427125.1 Pseudomonadota bacterium
GCCGTACGTCCGATGCTCGCTCGTCACGTAGGGAAACTACGCTCCTCGCTGCGCTTCGGGCGTGCGACCAAGCGTCCTCGACGAGCTACGGCCTGCCCCTGGCGCCCTCGTGAATAATCCGGGCTAGGACCCCGGCCCGGAGCTCGTTTCCAGGATAATCCGGGCCAGCGGACCGGGCGGCCGCCTGTATGGTGGACCAGACAGCTGTCGAGCGGGGCGAACACTCGGGCGGGACCTCTCGCGCCGGCGCCCCGGCCGCGTCGCTGGCACAGGGGGTGCGTCATGGCGCGCTCGTGAAGGCAAGAACACTTGCTCCGATCCTGGGCGGGATGCTCGCTTTCGGCTGCGCCGAGGCCCCGCCTCAGGGGCTCGACCTCGGCGACGCGACCGCGTGGCCCGCGCCGCCGACCGAGGCGGCGACGGCGACGATCCGCATCCACTATCCGGGCGCCGCGTCGGGCGAGCTGACCCTCCAGCACGAGGGAGCGAGCGCCCCGCTGCCCTGCGTGGGTCGCGACAGGGAGTTGGACGTGTGCGAGGTCGCGCTCACCCGCTTCCCGACCGGAGAGAAGACCGTCGCGGTTCGGCCCTACCTCGGCGAGGCCCCGGCGCGCGGCCCGCGCTACCTCGTCGAGCGCGACGAGACGATCGAGATCTACCCGCACTTCGTGGCGACGCGGGGCGAGCTCATCACCCTCATCCCCGACTTCCACTCGGAGGTGCTCGAGCCGCTCGAGCCGGGCAACCAGCGGAGCATCCATGCGTACCTGCCCGCGAGCTACGCGGAGAACACGACCGCGCGCTATCCGGTCGTCTACATGCACGACGGCCGCAACCTCTTCGACGCCGCGAGCTCCATCACCGGCGTCGAGTGGGAGGTCGACGAGGCGGCCGAGCTCGCGTGGGAGCAGACCGGAGCGTTCGCCGAGCTCATCGTCATCGCGATGGACCAGTACGTGACCGTCGACGGCGTGCTGCAGAACCGCCGGCAGGGTGAGTACAACCCCACACCGACCACGCTGAGCTGGCCGCAGGCCGGCGAGGAGTACGCCGCGATGGTCGCGACCGAGCTCAAGCCGGAGGTCGACGCCCTCCTGCGTACGCTCCCGGGGCGCGAGCACACCGCGACGCTCGGCTCCTCGCTCGGCGGGACCATCTCCACGTGGATCACGCATCGCTACCCGGAGGTCTTCGGCCGCTGCGCGGCGCTCTCCACCGCCAGCGCCGTCGACCTACGGTGGCTGGCGTCGGAGGTCCGCGCGGGCAGTGACGGACCGCGTCTCTCACAGATCTACCTCGACGCCGGTAGCGGCGAGGGCGAGGTCTTCAAGCCGCTCGCGATCGCGTACCGCGAGCTCGACTACGTCGACGGGATCAATCTCACGACCTCTTACGAGCTCGGTGGAGGGCACACCGAGCGTGACTGGGCTCGCCGCCTGCCCTCCGCGCTCGGCGCGCTCTTCCCTTCCCGGAGGATCCAGTGAGACGCACGCTCTGCTGCGCGCTGCTCGCGCTCGTCGCCTGCAGCCCCGATGAGGGGAGCGTGCCCCTCGAGGTGCGCTACGTGAGCCCGACCACCCGCGGGGCGACGCTGACCGTCGCGTGGGAGCCCGTGGAGGGCACCTTCGGAGACGGCGAGGGTGCGCTCGATCCCGAGAGCGTGACCGTGATGGCGAGCGCGGGGCTCACCTTCGCGATCACCGACGCACGCCGCGATAGAATCGAGACGCTGCTCGCCATCGACGCGAGCGCGCCGCTCGGGCGCGCGGACGTCGAGCTCGTCGTGGTGGAGGGGGAGCGCGTGATGCGCTTCGCCGCGCACGCGGCCTTCGAGATCACCGAGCCGGAGGAGATCGAGGTGCTCGGCGAGGAGACGGCGCTGAGCGCGCCCTCCGGCGCCGCCCTCGCGTGGATCGCGCCAGTCGGCGGCCTCGCGCGGGTCGAGGTCTCGCTGGATGGAGCGGGCGAGCTCGCGCTGCTCGATCGTGACGGCCGCTTCCCTCGCTCACTCGCCTTCCACCGATCGAGCTTGAGCGCAGTGATCGACGGACCGCGGGCGGTCGCGGTGCGCGCCGGGAGCGGGTCCGTCACCGTCCGCACCCGCCAGCTGCCGCTGCGCCCGGTCGAGGAGCAGGCCGGCAACACGTCGGTCGAGGCGGCGGCGCCGTTCGGCCTGCCCGGCGGATATGTCGCGGCCTCGACGCTCACCGGCGGAGAGGCGCGCTACTTCTCGATCGATCTCTCGCGCGGCGCGGTCGGCGGGCGCCTCTACGTCGAGACGCGCTCGGACGACCCGGCGACCGACACTCGCATCACGCTCATCCGAGACGATCGGCGCTCGCTCTTCGGCCCGCCGTCGGCGGATCTCGGCGCGCTCGATACCTTCGTGAGCCCGGCGATCGTGAGCCCGGGCCGCTACTTCGTGCGGGTCGACGGCGGGTCGCGCTTCGACCCGGCGCACGGCGCCTTCTCGATGCTGGTGGTGATGCGATGAGGTTGAACATCGTCGTGATGCTCTCCGTGGTGCTGGCCGGCTGCGACGGCGTCACGATCGCGCCGCTCGACGCGCCTTGGTCGCCGCCGATGCTCGACGGTGGGACGCTCGAGGCCTCGCCCCCCGATCCCGACTTCGTGCTCGAGCCGCTCGGCGATCTGAACCTGCTCCGCACATCGGCGAACCCGAGCGGGTACTTCGCGTACGGCGCCGAGGTCTTCTTCGGCGCGCAGACTGCGGTGGGGTGGGGGCTCCTCGCGACCGATGGGAGCGCGAGCGGAACCCGGCTCGTCGCGTCGCGACCGGAGTGGGCTGGCGCGCCGACGCCTCAGGTCGTCTTCGAGGGGAGGCTCGTCTTCTCCGTGCTCGATGAGTACGTGGGGAACGAGCTCTGGTCGACCGACGGAACGGACGCCGGCACTGCGCTATTGGCGGACGTGGCGCCGGGCACCGAGGGGGGGTTCAGTCGCATGATCGGCGTCATGGGGCCGGCGTTCTACTTCATCGGCGCGAACAACCGCCTCTGGCGCAGCGCAGGCACGCGTGAGAGCACCATGCAGCTCGGCGACGTCGGAGTTCGCCCCGCGCTGTTCGGCCGCGACGGTGGGCCGCTCGTCCTCGAGGACCGCATCCTCTTCGCCTCGGTGGACGGCGAAGCGGGAAGCGAGCTCTGGAGCTGCGACGGTACCGAGGGCGGCACGGTCCTCTTGGCGGACATCAACCCGGGATCGGCGAGCTCGACGCCGGTCGGGTTCACGCGCTTGGGCGACGAGGTGATCTTCTTCGCCAACGACGGGACGCACGGGGTCGAGCCGTGGATCACCGACGGCACCGCGGCGGGCACCCGCCTGCTCGAGGACATCGCCCCCGGGGCGGCGGGGACGAACGTCGTCATGGCCCGCATCCACGGGATGGGCGACGTCGCCTATCTCACCGCCGACGACGGGGTGCACGGCATGGAGCTGTGGCGAACGGACGGCACGGCCGCGGGCACGGTGCTGGTGCGAGACCTCGTGCCGGGGCCCGAGTCGTCCACCCCGACGAGCTTGAGGTCGCTCGGCGACACCCTGATCTTCGTCGCGCTCGACCCGAGCCTCGGCAGGGAGCCGCACGCCTCCGACGGTACATCGGAGGGCACCCGGCTCTTGCTCGACATCGGCAGCCCGAGCACGACCTACTCGGTTCAGGATTTCGTCACGCTCGGCGATCTTGCGTTCTTCACGGCGGAGGACGGCGTGCACGGCCGCGAGCTCTGGCGCACCGATGGCACGGCAGCGGGCACCGTCCTCGTGGCTGACGTCTGGCCGGGTCCGGCGTCGGGTGTCATCGGCGCGCCCGTGATCGCCGGCGGGAGTCTCTACTTGACGGGGAGCGACGGGGCCACGGCCGGCGACGCGTTCGTGTCCGAAGGCGAAGGCGTGCGGTCCCTCGCCGTGCAGAGCCGCGCGGGCACCGTGGGCTCTGCACCGGGCTCGTTCGTCAAGGTCCGTGGAGGCGTGGTGTTCGCGGCCAACGACGGCGAGCACGGGCGAGAGCTCTGGACCTACGGAGAACGAGGCGCTGGAATTCTCGCCGAGCTCTCCCCTGGCCTCCCCGATGGAGCCGGTGCGACGCTGCTCGTCGTGGGTGACGTCGCGTACTTCGCAGGCACCGATCCCGAGCACGGAACCGAGCTCTGGGTGACCGACGGCACGGCCGAGGGGACGCGCCTGGTGCGTGACATCGCCCCCGGTCCGGCGAGCGGGCTCGTCGTGCGCGACCCTCTCGGCGCCTGGCTCGAGGGCAAGCTCTACTTCTTCGGGACGGATGGCGAGCACGGCTATCAGCTCTGGTCGACGGATGGGACTCCCTCGGGGACGGGTCCCGTCTCCGACAGCCTCGTCAGGCTCATCGGCAATACACCCATCGGGGTCTACAGCGGGATGCTGCTCTTCTCCGCGGAGGACGCAGATGGGAATGGCACCTTTAGGCTCGATGAGTCAGGCACCGGCATCGAGCGCCTTACCGCGTTCAACCTCTTTGCGTTTCGCATCGCGGCGGTGGCCGGCACCATCCTACTCAGCACGACGAGCGGGGTGGGTCGGCCACCGGCGGAGCCGACGGGTCTCTATCGCACCAATGGGACGAGGGGAGGGACCGTGCGTCTCAACGGTCACTCGCCGTCGAGCGTCGCCGAGCTGAATGGGCAGGTCGTCTACGCGTACGCGGGCCAGACCTTCGTCCTCGACGACGCGACGCCTACGCTCGTGAGCCGTGTGGCTCCCATCGATGACTTCGTACCTTTTCAGGGCGCGCTCTACTTCATGGGTGGCAACGCGGCCGATGGGTACGGCCTCTGGCGCACCGATCTGAGCGTGGAGGGCACCGAGCTGGTCCGGGCGCTCGGCACGACCGCGCGGCCGCTCAGCGAGCTCGGCGACCACCTCGTCTTCTGGGCGAGCGACGCGCAGGCCGGCGTCGAGGTCTGGGTCAGCGACGGAACGACGGGGGGGACGCGCCGCGTCGCCGACGCTCACCCGGGGATCGCGAACAGCATCGCCCAGTCCAACCACCCGATGTCGGAGATCGACGGAGCGCTCTACTTCGGCCTGAACGATGGCCAGCGTGGTGACGAGCCCTGGCGCCTCCGCCGTCGATGATGTCAGATGAGGTCACGCGCATGCCGAACGAACGAGCGGGTCTCGCGCTGGTGCTCGCGCTCTCACTGCTGAGTGCCGGCTGCTTCCAGTGGACCTTCCCGATCAGCGATCCCGACTCCGGCGCGGGCTCGACCGACGCGGGCCGGCGCGACGCGGGCCAGCCGGGGCGGGACGCCGGCGCTGATGCGGGGATAGGCGTGGACGCGGGGCGGGACGCCGGTGAGCCGGTCACGCCGGACGGCGGCGCGCCGGACGGAGGCTCGGACGCCGGGCGCGACGGCGGTTGCCGCGCGGACTACTGCGTCGACGACTACATCCTGTGGGACTGCAGCGTCCAGGCACCCACCGTCTGTGAGCTGGGCTGCTCGGGCGGGGGCTGCGTAGGCCTCGACGCTGGAGCGGACGGCGGTGCATGGGTCCCCTGCTGTGTGGGAGGGCGGATCGACACGTGCTTCTGCCGGCAGGGCGACATCTGCGATCCCTTCGGCTGGGCGGACTGTGGCGACGGGACATGCGTGGTCGGCACCACCTGCCCGGTGGAAGGCTGAGCGCTGAGCGAGGCGAGCGAGGCGGCACGGGGGTCGCAAGTGTCGCCATCTCTTGCACTGCTCACCGCCAGAGACCGTCGGCCCGGCGCCTGCATCGCTCCGATCCGACGGCGCGGGCGCACCCGCTCGGCTCGCGCCGGCCACCTTTCACCGGGGCGGGATGGAGGAAGCCATGCTGACGCGATGGGATCCCTTCGACGAGATGGAGCGGCTGACCGGTCGCTTCTTCGGCGGAGGCGAGAGGCAACAGCGGATGTTCGCCCCGATGGTCGACGTCTTCGAGAGCGACGACACCATCGAGCTGCGGGCGGAGCTGCCCGGCTTGAAGCCGAACGAGGTCGAGATCGACGTGACGGACAACATCCTCACGCTCTCCGGCGAGCGGAAGCTCGAGCACGACGAGGAGCGCGAGGGCTACCGCAAGATCGAGCGCTCCTACGGCCGGTTCTCGCGCTCGTTCACGCTGCCGCGCAACATCGACACCGAGAACATCAAGGCCGAGATGAACGAGGGCGTGCTCTCCCTGACCATGCCCAAGCGAGAGGTGCAGAAGCAGCGGCGCATCGAGGTCAAGGCCGAGAAGAAGCTCGGCGAGGGCGAGAAGGAGAAGGGCAAGAAGAAGGACGTCGAGGTCCGCGCCTGATCGTCAGAGGCACTTGCGGGTGACGCTCGCGCGCGCGGCGCCTCCATCCGGGGCGCTCGATCTCGCCGTCGAAGAGCCACTGCACGCGCGGGGTGCGGTCCCGACCGTGCTCAACGAAACCGTGCTCAACGAGCTCGTCGAGCACCATGACTCGTCGAGCACCATGACCCGCGGAGGGCGTTAGCTCGGTGAGCGCGACGCGCGCGCGGGTGATCGTGCTATCGCTCGATCGTTGTCCGTGCCGGTGACAGAGCCTGGGTCGCGTCGGGGGGCGGGTCTCCGCCGGGGTCTGCTGCTGGTGCTGGCGCTCGGCGCGGCGGTGGCGCTCTATCTCTCGGGCGCGTTCGAGGATCCGGAGGGCACCGTCGAGCTCGTTCGCGCGGCGGGCGCGTGGGGCGCGGTCGCGTACGTCGCGGCTTTCGCGCTGCTGCAGCCGCTCGGCATCTCCGGGCACGTCTTCGGGCTGGCGGCGGCGGTGATCTGGGGTGGCGCGTGGGGCTTCGTGCTCGCGCTGCTCGGCGCGGTCGGCTCGGCCTGCGTGAGCTTCGGCTACGCGAGGTACGTCGCGTTCGACTGGGTGCAGTCCCGCATCCCCGCGCGCGTCCGCAGGTACGAGTCGTGGGTCGTGGAGCGAGGGCTCTTCGGGGTGGTCGTCTACCGGCTGCTCACGTTCACGATGCACCCGGCGCAGTTGCTGATGGGGACGCTGCGCGTCCGCTTCGGAACGATGGTGCTCGGGACCGCGATCGGGTTCACGCCGGCCGTCGCGATCGACGTCTTCCTCGGCGGCGAGCTCTGGAGCTGGCTCGTCGCCTGAGAGACTGTCGCAGAGTCACCCGGGGTGGGCGTTGACACCTCCGGCCGCGGCCGCAGAGTTCACGCTCATGCTTGCAGCCTTCGGTGGACATGTGCGAGACGAGCGGCTCGAGCGCGCGCAGAGCTCGCCGCACTTCGACGGGCGGCGCTTCCGCAACACCGTGCCGACGCCGCTCGCGGTGCCGAGCCTCGGCCTCGCGTGGGAGTACCTCGCGGGTGAGGCCGAGCGCGTGCCTCGCGAGAGGATGCCGATCGAGCGGCCCGCCTTGGCGCCAGGAAGGGGCGAGCCGCTCGAGATCACGTGGCTCGGCCACAGCACGGTCCTGATCGATCTCGACGGAAGGCTGCTGCTCACCGATCCGGTCTTCGGCCCGCGGAGCGGCCCGGTCTCGTGGGCCGGCCCGAGGCGCTTTCACCCCGCGCCGATCGCCCCGCACGAGCTCCCGCCGCTCGACGCGATCCTCATCTCCCACGATCACTACGATCACCTCGACTATCCGACCGTGCGCGCGCTCGCCGCGCGCGAGACGACGTGGATCACCGCGCTCGGCGTAGGCGCGCACCTCGAGGCGTGGGGTGTCCCTCGCGCGCGCATCGTCGAGCTCGACTGGTGGGAGGAGCACGATCTGCGCGGCGTCCAGATCACCGCGACGCCGGCGCGTCACTTCCAAGGCCGCGGGCCCGGCGCGAGCGCGGCGACGTTCTGGTGCAGCTGGGCGATCCACGGTCCGCGTCACTCCGTCTGGTTCTCGGGCGACACCGGGCCGTGGGACGAAGGTTTCCGAGAGGTCGGCGCGCGCCTCGGGCCCTTCGATCTCTCGATGATCGAGATCGGCGCGTGGCACCCCGCGTGGGGCACGATCCACCTCGGCCCCGAGAACGCGATGCGCGTGCACTCACTCGTGCGCGCGAAGACGCTGATGCCGGTCCACTGGGGCACGTTCAGCCTCGCGCTGCACGCGTGGGACCAGCCGATCCGTCACCTGCTCGAGCTCGCGGAGCGTGAGCAGAGAGAGCTCCTCTCGCCGATGATGGGCCAGACCGTGCACCGCGAGTCCGGCGTGCACGCCTACTGGCGCGCGCGGCAGAGCGGGGTCCTCTCCCGCTTCGACGAACGCCCGGCCATCATCACCTGAGCGCGCCGAGCGCTGCCGAGCTCATGCCTGCGACGCAATGAGGCAGCTCGGCAACGGGCTGCGCGCTAAAGCCGTGCCGCCATCACGCCGCCCGAGCATCATGCTCGCCGGTCGAGCGGAGCGAGGGCGGCGCCTCGATCGGCAGGGTCACGGTGAAGGTCGAGCCGCGGCCGGGCGTGCTCTCCACGCGCACCTCGCCGCCCATCAGCGCGCAGAGCTTCTGCACGAGGTTCAAGCCGATCCCGGTGCCGCCGTACTGGCGCTCGGGCGAGCCGTCGACCTGGCGGAACGCCTCGAAGATGCGGCCGAGCTCCTTCGCGGAAATGCCGACGCCGTCGTCCTCCACCGCGAGCTCGACGCGCGCCTCGTCGAGGCGCCGCGCGCGCAGGACCACGTGACCTCGGTCGGGCGTGAACTTCACCGCGTTGGCGAGCAGGTTGACGAGCACCTGCACGAGCTTCGCGCGGTCGGCGCGCATCGGAGGGAGCGCGCCCTCGACCTCGGCTCGCACGTCGAGCTCGCGCGTGCCGCGGAGGAAGCCCACCGTCGCCATCACGCTCGAGAGCACCTCGTCGAGATCGACGTCGGACGGACGGTGCTCGAGCCGCCCAGCGTCCTCGCGCGCGAGCGTGAGCAGATCGTCGATCATGCGGAGCAGCGAGAGCGCCGAGCCCTTGATGTCCCGCGCGGCGCGCAGCTGCTCTTCGGTCGTCGGGCCGTACACGCCCGAGCTCACGAGATCGGCGAGGCCCGAGATGCCGTGGATCGGCGTGCGCAGCTCGTGGGTGAGGTTCGCCATGAACTGCCCCTTCTCCCGCACGGCCTCGACGAGCTCGGCGTTGCGCGCGAGGAGCGCGCTCTCCTTCTCGCGAAGGCGCTTCAAGATCGACGCCGCGAACCCGGTGGGCAGCGCGATCGTGAACGCCACGAAGCCGATCGCGATCGCGCGATAGGTGTCGCTGCTCCCCGTGAGCTCGTACACGGGGGGCGGCGCGATGAGGATGCCGGCGCGATCGAGGAAGATCATCGCGACGTAGCAGACGAACGTGAGCGCGCTGACCGAGACCGTGACGCCGACGTTCGTCAGGAGCGCGATCACCGTGAGCTCGATGCCGTAGATCGGGACGAGCGGGCTGTGCATGCCGCCCGTGAGGTGGATGGCGCCCGTCATCGCGATCACGTCGGCCATCACGTTGAGCCCGCTCAGCTCGAGCGCGAAGCGGTCCTTGGAGAGCGCGATCCACGCGCCGGTGTTCGTCGCGAGCTTGAGCGCGATCATCGCCACGATGGCGGTCGAGAGCGGCATGATCCCGGTCGCGTGCGCGACGCCCGCGAGGATGACGAACGCGAGGACGATCCCGTACCCGGACCCGATGCCGAAAGAGAGCTTTCGCCGGTGGCGCGGGTGCGCCATCTCGGCGGCGAACGCTGGCAGCGGGAGGAGCGACATCGCGGCGCCCGGCGTCAGGCCTCGCCGATGAGCGTCTTGACCCGCTCGAGCAGGGTGTCGAGGCCGAAGGGCTTGCTCAGCCAGTCGTCGGCGCGCACGCCGTCCTTCGCGTAACGGTCCAGCTTCGCGTCGTCGCCGAAGACCGCGCTCATCATCAGGATCGGCGTTCGCTCTCCTCGCGGCGTGCGCTTCACGTCGAAGCACACCTCGAAGCCGCTCTTCAGCGGGAGCGCGACGTCGAGGATCAAGAGATCCGGTGCGTCGGCCTCGAAGCGCGCGACGCCCTCGGGCCCGGTGCGCGCGAGGGAGGTCGCGTACCCGTGCGCGTCGAGGAAGTCCGAGAGCATGCGCGCGCTGATGCGGTCGTCCTCCACGATCAGGATCTTCTTCATCGCCGTCCTCCGGGATCGCCCTCATGGTCGCAGGTCCCGAGCCCTGCGAGAAGGGGCGCGGGTGCCCAGGGGCGCGGCTCCCGGCGATCGGGGCTATGCGGCCAGCAGCTCGCGGGTACGCGACTCCCAGCGGCCGTTGAACAGGTCAGCGCGGAGCGCGGCCATGTGCCCGGCGCCTTCGGGCG
>JAEZBP010000275.1 GCA_023427125.1 Pseudomonadota bacterium
GTCCGGGTCCAGTACATCGACACCGACCAGGGCGGCGTGGTCCACCACGCCGCCTATCTGCGTTGGCTTGAGGCGGCGCGGGTCGAGCTACTGCGCGAGCGCGGGATCGACTACCGGCGCTTCGAGATCGAGGTCGGCAAGGGCCTGCCGGTGACCGAGGCGCGCGTGCGCTACAAGAAGCCGGCGCGCTTCGACGATCTGCTGCGCGTCGAGACGTGGGTCCCGATCGTGAACCGAGCGAAGATCCGCTTCGACTCGCGGATCTGGCGGGGCGAGACGCTGCTCTCCGAGGCCGAGATCACCTGCGCGTGCGTGCTCCTCTCGGAGCTGCGGGTCTGCTCGATGGACGCGCGGATCCGCGAGGCGTTCGAGGAGGGGGGATGAGGGCCATCGCGCGGGTGTGCATCGCGCTCTTGTGCATGACGGGGTGCACCTGTGCAGAGCCTCGCGCGGACGTGCCGCTCTATCGGGCGCAGCGGGGCACGCCGGTGATCGACGGGCGCCTCGACGACGCCGCCTGGCAGAGCGCAGCCGCCACCGAGCCCTTCGTCAACACGATGACCGGCGCGCCCGCCGACCCGCACACCACCGCGCGCTTCGCGTGGGACGAGGCGAACCTCTACGTCGCCTTCGAGGTGGAGGACGACTTCCTGAAGTGCGACCTCGAGGGCGACGATCCGCACCTCTGGGAGCAGGACACGGTCGAGATCATGGCCGACCCGGGCGGCGACGGGCGCAACTACTTCGAGCTGCAGCTCTCGCCGACCAACCAGGTCTTCGACACCCGCTACGACAGCCGCCGGGTGCCGCAGCCCTTCGGGCACGTGAGCTGGGACAGCGGGATGCGCGGGGTGGCGATCGCGCGCGGGATCGTCAACGACGAGGGCGCCGACGAGGGCTACGTCGCCGAGATCGCGATCCCGTGGACCGCGTTCGCGCACGGGAGCCCGCCGGCGTCGCGACCTCAGCCGGGCGAAGAGTGGCGCATCGCCCTCTACGTCCTCGACGCGCGCCCCGGCGGAGGCCAGGGCGGGGTCGGCTGGTCGCCACCGCTGGTCGGCGACTTCCACGTCCCCGAGCGCTTCGGACGCGTGATCTTCGACGAGTAAGCGCGCAACTCGCTTCGCACTCGGAGCCCACTTGCGCGCCCCGGCTGCGAAGCGCGCTTCGCGGCGGGGGCTGCTACAGTCCAATCCATGAGCGACGCCGCACAGCGCGACCGCTTCCTCGAGCTCTATCGAGAGCTCGATGCGATGCCGGACGAGGTCCATGCCGAGATCGTCGCTGGTGAGATCGTCGTCCTGCCGCGACCACGACCGAGCCACGTCCGAGTCGCGTCTCGGCTCGGCTCGAGGCTCGAGACGCCGTTCGGCTTCGACTCGGACGGCCCGGGCGGCTGGGTGATCCTCGACGAGCCGGAGATCCGCTTCGCGAGCGACCTGCGTGTGCCCGACCTCGCGGGGTGGCGCGTCGAGCGATACGAGGAGCCCGACGACCCGCCCTACGTCGTGAGCCCCGACTGGATCTGTGAGGTGCTCTCTCCGAGCACCGCGCGGACCGATCGCAGTGAGAAGCTTCCTCTCTACGCGAGGCACGGCGTGGCCCACGTGTGGCTCGTGGATCCAGCAGCAGAGACTCTCGAGGTCTACCGCCGCCAGGGCGAGCTCTGGCTCCTCGTCGGCGCTCATGCCGGCCAGGCCAAGATGTTCGCCGAGCCCTTCGACCCGATCGAGCTCGACCTCGGCGCGCTCTGGCGCACCCCCGGCTGACATCGCGCGCGTCCTCTGGCACCGTGGTCGGGTGATCCTCCTCCACCAGTTCGAGGTCTCGCCCTTCTGCGACAAGGTCCGCCGGGTGCTCCACTACAAGCGGCGCCCCTTCGAGACGCGCGAGGTGCCGCCGACCGAGACGCTGGTGCGCCTGCGGCGCCTGAACCCGATGGGCAAGGTGCCGGTGCTCGAGCATGACGGAAACGTGATCGCCGACTCGAGCGAGATCGTCCGCCACCTCGAGGCCTCGTTCCCCGATCCGCCGCTCTTCCCCATCTCGCCGCGCGAGCGCGCGCTCTGCCACTTTCTCGAAGACTGGGCCGACGAGAGCCTCTACTTCATCGAGCTCTGGCTGCGCTTCGGTGTGCGCGAGAACGCCGAGGAGTGGTCGCGGCGCGCGAGCCACTCGGAGCCGCCGCTCATCCGCCGCGCCACCGAGGCCGCGCTGCCGACGCTGATGCGCAACGTGCTCAAGGCGCAGGGCACGGGGCGCAAGTCGCCCGACGCCGTGCTCGCGGATCTCGACCGTCACCTCGAGGCGATCGGGACGTGGCTCGAGGGCGACTGGCTCGTCGGCGATCGGCTGACCATCGCCGACATCGCGACCTACTCGCAGCTCGCGTGCGCCGGCGAGACCGACGAGGGAGCGAGCTTGCTCGCCAAGCACCCGCGCGTCCTCGAGTGGATGGAGCGCGTCAACGGCGCGACCTCGCCGGCGGTGTAGCTAGCGACGGCCGACGAGCTCGTCGTGGTAGTCGATGAGCGCGACGAGATCGCCATGACTGGGGCGCACGATCGCCTGGATGACGAGGGCGAGGAGGAAGGTGCTCACGCCGCCGATCACGAGGCCGATCGCGAGGTCGGTGCCGTCCTCGAGCTCGGTGTAGACGGGGATGGCCGCGATGGCGGCGGCCACGCCGAGGCCGGTGCCGACGCCGAAGATCACGTCGCCGATGACGTCGCGCTCCTGCAGCGCGTCGAGGCGCAGATCGAGATCGGCGTAGAGCGCGGGGTCGCTGGTGCGGATGCGGTCGAGGTACGTCCGGAAGCCGCCTAGCGAGAGCTGCGCCTCGTCGTCGGCCGAGAGCGCGGCGTAGCTCTCGGGGTCGAGCGCGCCGCCGCCCGGCGGCTGCGCGAGAGCCGTGAGCGGCGCAAGAGCGAGGAAAAAAGCGAGAGCGCGCTGCATGCGTGCTCGAGACTGCCACGGATGGACGCGTCGCCAAAGGATCTGGCCGAGGCCCCCTTCCCCTGCAATGCTGCGCCGCCGTGGACTTCCTGACGGAGGTCGAGCCCGGAGATCGGATCGGCCAGTACACGATCGTCCGCAAGCTCGGCGAAGGCGGGATGGGCATCGTCTACGAGGCCCGGAGCGATCAGCCCGCGCGCCGCGTGGCCCTGAAGATCCTCTCGCCGTGGCTGGTCTCGGAGCTCGGCCGGGCGCGCTTCGAGCGCGAGGTCCGCACGTCGGCGCAGCTCGCGCACCCGAACATCGTCGTCATCTACGACTACGGGGAGAGCGCGGAGGGCGTCCTCTACTACGCGATGGAGTACCTCGACGGGTTCGATCTGCGCGCGCTCGTCACGCTCGATAGCGCGCAGGCGCCCGCGCGCGTGCTGCGCATCCTCGATCAGATCGCGAGCGCGCTCGCCGAGGCGCACGATCACGGCTTGGTGCATCGCGACATCAAGCCGCCGAACATCCTGCTCACGAAGCTCGGCGGGATCCCGGACGTCGCGAAGCTGGTGGACTTCGGGCTCGTGACGTCGCTCGAGTCGAGCCGGAGGCTCACGCTGGACGGGGTGGTGCTGGGGACGCCGCGCTACGCGGCTCCGGAGACGCTGCGGGCCGGCGGCCAAGTGACCGC
>JAEZBP010000413.1 GCA_023427125.1 Pseudomonadota bacterium
GGCTCGGGAGGCGGCGCGCGCGAGGGCGGCCGGGCCGCTGCCTACGGGCCCGGCGATGGCCGCTTCGACGCGCTCGACACCTCGGATGCGCGCTACCGGCGATGGTTCCTCGCCTCGCGGCGGCGCGTGCACGACGCGCTGCGCTTCCCGCGCGATCGCGCCCTCGCGATGGATCAGGGCGTCAGCATCTTCAGCGTCGTGGTGCGGCGCGACGGAACGCTCGCGGCGGCGCCCGAGCTCGTGCGCTCGAGCGGCTTCGACGACATGGACCGCGCAGCCCTCGCCGCGATCCGCCAGGCCACCCCGTTCTCGCCGCTCCCCGACGACCTCGCGCCCGAGCGCGACGCGCTGCGCATCCGCCTCCCGATCGAATTCTCGAACCCGATGGTCCGTTGAGCGCGACTTCGTGTTCGCAGGCGACACCGGGAGCGCGGGGACTTACATTGCCCACATCTCCGAGAGAGGGATGTAAGGGGCAGAGCAGTTGTGACCTATCGCGACTACTACAAGGTCCTCGGTGTCGAGCGAGGCGCGACGCCGGACGACATCTCGCGCGCGTACCGCAAGCTCGCGCGGAAGTACCACCCCGACGTCAGCAAGGAGGCGGACGCGGAGGCCCGCTTCAAGGAGATCCAAGAGGCCAACGAGGTCCTCAAGGATCCGGACAAGCGCCGGCTCTACGACAAGTACGGGCCGCAGTGGAAGGCGATCAGCGAGGGACGCCAGCCCCCTCCGGGACCGGACGTCTCGGAGATGCACTTCGACTTCGGGCCCTTCGGGGTCGGCGGCAACGTGAACGACCTGCACTCGATCTTCGAGCAGGTCTTCGGCGCGCAGCAGGCGCAGCGGGCCGGCGCCCGCAGGCGGCCGCGCCCGCCGCGCCGCGATCAGGAGACCGTCCTCGATCTCTCGGTCGCCGACGCGTTCCGAGGCGGCGCGACGGATCTGCAGTTCACCGACACCTCGACGGGCGAGCGCAGGCGCCTCTCGGTGAACGTGCCTCCGGGGGTGCGCGAGGGGCAGCGCATCCGCCTGGCCGGACAGGGCGCGGGCGGCGCCGACCTCTTCCTGAAGGTGAAGGTCGTGGCCGACGATCGCTTCCGCCTGAAGGGCGACGACGTCTACACGACGCTGCGCATCAGCGCGCACGAGGCGGTGCTCGGCGGCTCGGCGTCGCTCGACACGCTCGACGGCAAGGTGAAGGTGAAGATCCCGCCGGGCTCCTCGACGGGACGGCAGATCCGCCTGCGCGATCGCGGCTACCCGACGCGCGCGGGAGGGCGCGGCGATCTCTACGCGGAGCTCCAGATCGTCGTCCCGCCGCAGCCCACCGACGAGGAGCGGGCGCTCTACGAGCAGCTCGCCGCCGTCTCGCGCTTCGATCCCCGCGCCTGAGATCGTCGCACGGATGACGCGCCGAGCGCCGCGGCTCGGAGCTTGGTGGTTGTGGTCGCACCACGAAGCGCTGACAATGCGCTCGGGAATGACAGACCGTCAGAAGCCTCCGAGCTCCCCGGACGTCCCGACGCTCCGCCCTGCGCGGCGCGACGACCGGGACGCCGACGTCCCCGCGGCGCCGGGCCTCCCCGACGTCGACATCGGCGCGCTCGACGAGCTCTTCGAGCTTCGCGAGCACCTGCTCCCCGAGGACGTGGTTGCCGAGGACGCCGCCCCGCCTCGCCGCTCCGCCCCGGTCGCGCTCGGCCGCCCTCCGGAGGAGCCGCCGCGCCGGCTGCCCACCATCGGCCGCTTCGGCCCCTACGACATCGTCGGGCGCCTCGCGCTCGGCGGCATGGCGGAGATCCTCCTCGCGCGTGAGGAGGCCGAGGGCGCCGGCTCCCGCTACCTGGTCGTGAAGCGGATCTTGCCGGAGTACGAGCGCGATCCCTCGTTCGTCGAGATGTTCCTCGACGAGGCGCGCGTGATGATGCGCCTCAAGCACCCGAACGTCTGCCACGTCTACAAGTTCGGCTCGGAGGACGGCAACCACTTCATCGCGATGGAGTGGGTGAACGGCGCCTCGCTCGGCAAGGTGATCCGGCGCGCACGCAAGGCGGGCGGCCTCCCGCTGCCGATCGCGTGCAAGGTCGTCGCGCTGATCGCGCAGGCGCTCGATCACGCCCACGCCGCGAAGGACGAGGACGGCCGGCCGCTCGGGATCGTCCACCGCGACGTCACCCCCGACAACCTGATGATCAGCTACGACGGCTCGGTGAAGCTGCTCGACTTCGGCATCGCGAAGGCCGACGCGCGCGCACACAAGACGCAGGCCGGCGTGGTGAAAGGCAAGTTCGCGTACATGGCGCCCGAGCAGTGCCGCGCGAAGGAGCTCGATCATCGGGTCGACGTGTTCGCGCTCGGCGTGTGCCTCTACGAGGCGCTGACCGGCAAGCCGCTCTACCGGCGCGAGACCGAGTACGAGACGATGGAGGCGATCGTGCGAGGGCCGGTGCCGACCCTCCGAGAGCGCCTGCCCGACGCGCCGCCGGAGCTCGAGGCGATCATCGCGCGCTGCCTCGCCAAGAGCCCCGAGGAGCGCTTCGCGACGGCCGGCGAGCTCGAGGAGGCGCTCGAGCGCTTCCTCGGGGCGCGCGGCGAGGTGGTGAGCGGGCGCCGCATCACCGAGCTGATGAACAAGCTCTTCAAGGAAGAGATGAAGCGGGGGCCCGCGCTCGACACCACGCCCTTCGGGAGCTCGTACCACCTCGACGTCTCGGAGCCGGAGGCGCGGGGCTTCACCGAGCCGGCCGCGCCGGACCTCGGCGCGCTGCCGCTCCCCGATCTCGAGCTGGCGCCCCTCGCGGGGACGGTGATCCCCGACGACATCCGGCAGGGCGCGGCGCGCCCCGCGTGGACCGCGCCCTCCGCCGATCGGCGGCTGCCCACCGCGCCCCCGCGGGTGCGAGCCGCGGTGGAGCGCGAGGGAGGCGG
Source organism: Pseudomonadota bacterium (assembly GCA_023427125.1). Classification (GTDB taxonomy): domain Bacteria; phylum Myxococcota_A; class Polyangia; order Polyangiales; family Sandaracinaceae; genus JAEZBP01. Next base: position 2,932 of record JAEZBP010000413.1, read on the forward strand.
CGGCCTCACGAAGTGGATCGTGATCGCCTCTGCGATCGCGCTGCTCGGCGCCGGCGCGTACTTCGGCAGGAGCTACCTCGTGCCGGCGGACGACGATGAGGCGGTCGGGCCCGCGCCGGTGCTCACCGGCACGCTCACCGTCCGAAGCGAGCCACCGGGCGCGACGCTCTTCGTCGACGATCGGGAGGTCGGGACCACTCCAGCGCGGGTGCCCGATCTCGCGACGGGGAGCCACCGAGTGCGCCTCGTCCTGGCGGGCCACCGCGAGCACGAGGGGGCGCTCGAGATCCGCGCGAACGAGACGAACGCGGTCAGCCAGACGCTCGCGCCGCTCGAGGCCGAGGGGCCGGTGGCGCATGGGCGCATGACGCTCACGAGCCGCCCTCCGGCGGAGGTCTTCCTGCGCGGCCAGAGCCTCGGCCGGACCCCGCTCAGCGACATCGAGCTCCCGGCCGGCGTCGTCCCGCTCGAGCTCGAGACCGCGGATGGCCGGCGGCACAGGCGCGCGGTGATGGTCCGCGCCGACGACTCCACCGCGACACACCTCGACCTGACCGACTGAGTTGGCTGTGCGCGCGCTTCGCGAGCGCGCGATCGAGCGGCACGGACCTTCCGTCCTGTGGCGCCATCCGTCCCTGGTGTCCAGTTGAGGGTGAACGCGCAGCTCGGCGTTCTCCGAGCCGGGTGATTATGCGACGGCCTTTGAGTTGCTTGGCGCGCGCTTCGCGAGCGCGCGGGCCGAGCTACGCGGCGCCGACCCGCTGGCGCTTCCCATCCCCCGGTGTCCAGTGAGCCGGAACCGCTCCGCTCGGCGTTCCACGTACGGGCGGCGGGATCGATCCACGCTCTCTGAGTTGACTGGGCGCGCTTCGCGAGCGCGCGGCCGCGCGGAGCTGGCCAGCCGAGGGGGGGTGAACGCTCCGCTCGGCCTTCTTGATTAGACCCAGGGCGCGACGAAGCGACCGTTGCGGAGGACGGGCGTGCCGTCGACGTCGACGTCCGCGCGCCGCACCAAGAGCGGGATCTCGATCGGGCACGACCACGAGGCGCCCGTGTGCTCGGG
>JAEZBP010000474.1 GCA_023427125.1 Pseudomonadota bacterium
CGGAAGCATTGGCCGTACGTCCGATGCTCGCTCGTCACGTAGGGAAACTACGCTCCTCGCTGTGCTTCGGGCGTGCGACCAAGCCTCCTCGACGAACTACGGCCTGCCCCTGGCGCCCTCGTGAATATTCCGGGCTAGGGCGCCGCTCGCATGTCGAGCTCGAGCCGCCCGCCGGGGACGATCGACGAGTGCAGGAAGCGTGGCTCGGTGAGCGCCTCGCCATCGAGCCGCGCCTCGCGGATGTACGGCGCGCGGTCGCTCGCCTCGGGCGCCTCGATCGTGAATGTGCCGCCGCCGATCGCGAGCTGCGCCCGCGTGACGAGGGGGCTGCCGAGGAGGTAGTCGTCGCGCCCCGCGATCGGGAAGAAGCCGAGCGACGCGAAGACGAGCCATGCGCTCAGCGTGCCGCCGTCGTCGTTGCCGGCGAGCCCGCGCGGGCCGTCCCCGTACATCGTGCGCGCGACCCAGCGGCTCCAGCGCGCGCTCTCCTCGGGCTCGCCGAGCGCCGAGAAGATGAAGGCCGCGTGCAGATCGGGCTCGTTGCCGTGCCAGTACCACTTGGGCGGGAGCAGGGTGCGCCGCTCGCGCTCCGACTCCTCGAAGAGCTGGCGCAGCCGGCCGAGCATCACGTCGCGCCCGCCCATCGTCTCCGCGAGCCCCTCGAGATCGTGCGGCACGTACCAGAGGTACTGCCACGCGTTGCCCTCGGTGTAGTAGTCCTCCCAGCGGTCGTCGCGGAAGGTCGAGGCGAAGCTCCCGTCCTCGTGGCGGCCGACGAAGAAGCCGCGCGCCGGATCCCAGCTGTTGCGCCAGCTCCCGGCGCGCTCGTCGAGGTCGCTCGCGTGCTCGGTCTCGGCGAGCGCCTCCGCGAGCCGCGCGAGCGCCCAGTCGGCGTAGGCGAATTCGAGCGTCTTGGACGCCGAGCCACCGCCGCCCTCGATGGGCGAGTAGCCGAGACGATCGTAGATCTCGGCGCCACCGCGGCCCTCGAAGCGATCGCTCGCGCGCCCGTACGCGCTGCGATGGAGCGCGTCGTAGGCGGTGCGCAGATCGAAGTCGCGGATCCCCTTCTGCCACGTGTCGGCGAGCACGATCGCGCCCGGGTCGCCGACCATGCCGCCGGTGTAGCCGATGCCGAGCGGCCAGCGTGGCACGGCGCCGCCGTCGCGCGCCATCGCGACGAGCGATCGCGCCATGTCGAGCGCGACCTCGGGGTAGAGCAGCGTGATGAGCGGGTGGAGCGTGCGGAACGTGTCCCACAGCGAGAAATCGGTGTAGTAGCGGTAGCCGTCGGCTGTGTGGATCGCGCCGTCGAGCCCCGGGTAGCGGCCGTCGGCGTCCATCGCGAGCGTCGGCATCAGGAGCGAGTGGTAGAGCGCGGTGTAGAAGCGCTCGAAGTCCGTCTGCGAGCGACCCTCGATGCGCACGCGCGAGAGCCACTCTTCCCAGACGGCCTCGCTCTCGATGCGCACGCGATCGAAGTCGAAGCCGGTCGTCTCGGCCTCGAGGTTGGCGCGCGCGCCCGCGACGTCGACGAACGAGATCGCGACCTCGACGACGAGCGTGTCGCCCTCCGCCGGATCGAACGTCACCCACGCGCCGGCGGCGGCGCCCGCCGCGCTCGCCTCACCCTCGCGCAGCGCCTCGCCCTCCCACACGCCGTGGGTCGCGAAGGGGCGATCGAAGCGCGCCACGAAGAAGACCGGCATCCCGCCGAAGCGCCCGGAGTAGCCGCCGGAGAAGTGGGTGAAGCCGCTCACCTCGCGCGCGCTCGCGTCGATCGCGACGGCGGTGTCGATGATCGTGACCGGGTCGGCGGTCGTGTGGGCGACGTCGAGGAGCATCCCGATCGGCGCTCCGGCCTCGAAGCGATAGCGATGCACCGCGACGCGATCGGTCGAGGTGAGCTCCGCGCGGACGCCGCCGCGCTCGAGGGTGATCGCGAGGTAGCCGGGCGACGCCTCGCGCTCGGTCCAGCGCGTGCGGTGGCCTTGGATCGTCGTGAAGGCGGGCTCCATCGCGCCGATCGGCATCAGCCCGACCGACGCGTAGTCGGCGATGCCGGTCCCGTGCATCCGGGCGTGGCTGAAGCCCGTCACGTACGGGTCGTCGTAGTGGAAGCCCGAGCAGTGGAGGAAGCCGGCCGAGCCGCCCTCCCCGGCCGTGTCGGGTCCGGGCCGCACCATCCCGAAGGGCCGCTGCGGCCCGGGAAAGGCGCTCCCGATGTCGTTGAAGCCCACTCCGCCGGTGCCGAGGAAGGGGTCGACCAGCGCCACGTAGGGCTCGGGGGCAGGCTGGCTCGGAGCCACCGGGATGGCCGAGTCCGCCGGCGCGTCGACGCCCCCATCGGCCGGCGCCGGGCCCGAGCACGCGAGGAGCGAGATCGCCATCGCCAAGATCGACCGGCGCATGATGGCGTCCACTTTACTCTACTCCGCGATTTTCTCGGAGAGCGTGGATCCATCCCCGCGCTCGGAGCGCCGGGCGGAGCGTTCCCCCTCGGCTGGACAGCGAGGACGGGAAGCGCCAACCGGGCGGGAGGGCCGCGTAGCTCGGCCCGCGCGCTCGCGAAGCGCGCGCACTGCCAACCAGGGTCACACCCTGTGAACCCACGTTGGGATCGCGCGCTCGATCCATACTCGATCACCACGCCGGCCCTTGGCACCGAACCTGCTGACGCTCTCGTCCCTGCGAGACGCCGAGGCCGAGGGTGGCGTATGCTGGCCCATCGGCGAGCGGCTCGTAGGCCGATTGAACGTGGGAGAGATGCGATGAGGATGGCTCGACGGGGCCTCGGATGGCTGGGCGCGGTGGCGCTCTTCTTGGCTCCGCTGGGAGCCGAGGCGCAGACCGTGACGGTGCAGGGCCAGGTCCAGTACCAGCCCTACGGCCAGCCTCCGCCGGGCTACGGACAGGCCCAGCCCTACGCTCAGCCGCAGTACGGTCAGCCTCAGTACGGTCAGCCTCAGTACCCCTACGCGCAGCCGCAGTATCCCTACGCGCAGCAGCCCTACGGGCCGACGTATCAGGCGCAGCCGCGCCGCCTGACCTACGTGGAGCGCGAGACCTCGGTGAAGGGCCTGTGGATCCCGGGGGTGATCGTCTTCGGCGCGAGCTGGATCCTCACCGGCACGTTCGCGAGCGCGCTGAGCTACGACCCCGACTATGCGTCCTGGGGCTGGATCCCCTTGGCCGGCCCCTGGATGATGCTCAGCGTCGCGGGCAGCGACGACGAGGTGGCCGGCGCGCTGATCGGCGGCATCACGCAGCTCGCCGGGGTCACGATGTTCATCCTCGGGCTGACTCTGCGCCAGACGGTGCGCGTGGCCCAGTACTCGCTCGACGAGCGCGACGGGCGCTCGCCTCAGCTCGCCTTCGATGTGCTGCCGGCGCCCGCCGGCGGAATGGTCGGCCTGACACTCAATCACTTCTGAACGGAACCAGCCGGGCCGATGGCCCGGCGGGGAGGTCGCATGACGAGGAGCTTGGTCTTTCTAGGAGCAATCACCTTCTGCCTCGGGGGCTCGGCCCTGAGCGCAGGCGCCGCGCACGCGCAGACGGTGCAAGGCGAGGCGACGGTCACGGTGGGCCAGCCCCCGTCGGGCCAGGTGACCGTGCAGGCGCCCCAGCCCTACGGCTACCCGCAGACGCAGCCGCCTCCCGGCTACGGGGGTCAGGTCTACGTGCAGCCTCAGCCCTACGCGCAGCCTCAGCCCTACGTGCAGCAGCCCTACTACGCTCAGCCCGTGCAGCCGGCGCAGCCCCGCGTCGTCCAGCGCCAGCAGTCGATCACGGGCCTCTGGGTCAGCGGCATCATCATCTTCCCGGTCTCGTGGGTCCTCACGTGGAGCGCCGCGACGGCCACGCTCGATTCGAGCCGCGACATCGACTACTGGCTCTGGTCCTGGGTCCCGCTCGTCGGGCCGTGGTTCATGCTCGGCCAGGGAGACGACACCTCGTGGGGCCGTGGCCTTAACGAGAGCGAGATCGCAGGCGCGCTCCTCGCGGGCGTCGCCCAGCTCGCGGGCCTCACGATGTTCATCCTCGGCCTCTCCATCAAGCAGACGGTCAACGTGACGACCTACGCGCTCGACCAGTCGGAGCGGCCCACGCAGATCTCCTTCGGCGTCGCCCCCGCGCTCGCTGGCGGTCAGCTCACGGCGACGCTCACCCACTTCTGATCGCTCGCGTGTCCTGGTGAAAGGCGTCGGTCTCCTCGGAGGCCGGCGCCTTTCCTCGTTCGCCAATCTATTCCCAAGGAACCGACCGATGCCCCGGTTTCAGCCCGCATCGGAGGGCGGAATGACCGGGTACTCGGGAGTCGTGCGGCGCGGGCAGCGCCGGGGTTGGATAGTTTCGGCCATCGCGCTCGTGATCGCGTGCGGCGGGGGTGCAACGCAGCAGAGCACGCCAAGTGCCGAGCGTCGCAGCGACGAGCGCACGCACATCACCACCGGCGCCGAGATCGCGCCTCCGCCCGAGGTGCGCGACCTCGCCGGCGCGGCCCCGCGACCTCCCGAGTCGGAGATCCCCGCCGACATCACGCCGCTCAGCGCGCGGATGGCGCCGCGCGATCTGCATATCCCCACCACGCACAACGGGCAGTCGAGCCGCTTCACGTTCGATGGCTTCCGGCGCGGCTTCTTCGCTCGCCTCCCGAATGGCCGCCAGCATCTGCTCACCCCGCTCTACGGCGACGGCAAGGTCTACCTCGGCGGCGGCTTCTCGAGCCACCAGCTCTTCGCCTATGACGCGCGCACCGGCGAGCGGAAGTGGACGGCGGCCGCCTCGGACGGCGGGCCGAGCGCGGCGATCATCGAGGACGGCAAGGTCCTCTTCAACACCGAGAGCTGCACCCTCTTCGCGCTCGACGCGGCCACCGGGCGCCAGCGCTGGAGTCGGTGGCTCGGTGATCCGCTGATGAGCCAGCCCTCCGCCGCCAATGGCCTCGTCTTCAGCGCGCACATCATCGATGGCCAGTCGCCGGGCGGCCTGACGCCGGGGACGACGGGCTGGGGGACCGGCGGCGGCCGCCGCTACGCCTTCACCGCGCTGGACATCGACAACGGCGCGCCGCGCTGGACTCGACCGATCAGCGCGGACGTGATGAACGCCGCGATCCTCGACGACGAGAGCGTGTACTTCACGACGATGGATGGCGTCGTCTATCGCATGGATCAGCGCACCGGGCGGGTCCGCTGGCGCCGCAGCTTGCAGGCGACGAGCGCGCCCTGGCTCGCCGGCGACGCCGTGCACGTGAGCGTCTCGGCCCGCGGAGACGAGGGCGCTCGCATGGAGCGCGCGCTGGTGCTCGGCAAGGAGGACGGCGCGACCCTGCACGAGCACGAGCCGGTCGCCGCCGAGTTCCTGCGCGGGCGCCCGGACGGAAGCGTGACCTCGGGCTGGGCCTACGAGGGCTCGCGGCCGAGCATCGTCGATGGGCGCATCTACCAGACCATCGGCAACGAGGTGCACTGCCGCGACGCCGACACCGGCGAGCTGCTCTGGCGGCGCCGCTACACCGATCAGGTCCGAGGACGCCCCGCGAGCCCGCCGGCGGTGGCCGGCGCGCAGCTGATCTTCGGCACCGACGACGGCGTGCTCTTCGGCCTCGACATCGACACCGGGATGACGACGTGGGCGTATCGCGTCGGCGAGCCGATCGCGGCGCAGCCCACCGTCGCGCACGGCTGGGTCTACGCGGCGACCACCCGCGGCGGGCTGGTCGGCCTCGAGGTGTCGGACGTCTCGTTCGACGGCTGGCACATGTGGGGAGGCAACGCGCGGCACAACGGCCGCGTCGAGGGCACGGCGCCGCCGGTCGAGGAGGACGAGCGGCCGAGCGAGGGGACGATGCGCCTCGGCGAGAGCGCGCGCAGCGGCGAGGTCGCGGGCTTCCCGCTGCGCTCGACCCGGGTGAGCGCGAGCGTGAGCGGCTTCGTCGCGCGCGTCGCGGTCGAGCAGACCTTCGCGAACCCCTTCGAGCGGCCCGTCGAGGCGGTGTACTTGTTCCCCCTGCCCGACGACGCGGCGGTCGACGCGATGGAGATGCGCGCCGGCTCGCGCGTGGTGCACGCGCGCATCATGCGCCGCCAGGAGGCGCGCGAGGGCTATGAGGACGCGCGCGAGCGCGGCGTGCTCACGAGCCTGCTCGAGCAGGAGCGCCCGAACCTCTTCCGCCAGTCGGTCGCGAACATCCGGCCGGGCGACGAGATCCAGGTCACCCTCCACTACACGCAGGTGCTCCCGTACGAAGAAGGCAGCTACCGCTTCGTGTACCCGATGGTCGCCGGCCCGCGCTACCAGCCCGGTGAAGAGGGCGCGAGCGGGGGCACGCGCCAGGTGGTGCTCGCGCCGGGTGAGGAGCGACCGGATCGCGTGGAGGTGACTATGGACGCGGACCTCGGCACGCCCGTGCACGAGGTGACCTCGCCGACGCACGCGATCGAGCTGAGGCGTGACGGCGATCGCCGCGTCCATGTCTCGCTCGGCGAGGCAGCGCGGCCCGATCGCGACCTCGACGTGCGCTTCGAGGTCGCCGGTGACGTGCCGGCGGTGGCCTTGCTGGCGAGCCCGCCCGGGGGCGAGGCGGCGGGTCACTTCTCGCTGGCGCTCCACCCGCGCATGGAGGTGCCGGACGCGGAGGTCATGCCGCGCGAGCTGGTCTTCGTGGTCGACACCTCGAGCTCGATGCACGGCCGTCCCATCGAGCTGGCGCGCGCCGCGATGCAGCGCGCGCTGACCGGCCTGCGCCCGACCGACACGTTCCGCGTTCTCACGTTCTCCGACACGACGAGCGCGCTCAGCGAGGACGCGCTGCCCGCGACGCCCGCGAACGTCGAGCGGGCGCAGCGCTTCGTCGGTGAGATGCGCGCGCTCGGCGCGACCGAGATGGTGCGGGGCATCCGCGCGGCGCTCGAGCCCGCCGGAGAGAACGGGCGCATGCGCATCGTGCTGCTGATGACCGACGGCTACATCGGCAACGAGACGGAGATCTTCCGCGCGGTGAACGAGGACCTCGGCCAAGCGCGGGTGTTCGCGTTCGGCGTGGGCTCCGCGGTCAACCGCTACCTCCTCACGCGGCTCGCGGAGGTCGGCCGCGGCGACACCTTCGTCGTGACGCTCGACGAGTCCCCTCGCGAGGCGGCCGATCGCTTCGCCGAGCGCATCGCGCGCCCTTACCTCACCGACGTCTCGATCGACTGGGGCGAGCTCGCGGTCTCGGACGCGTACCCGCGGCGGCTGCCGGACCTCTACGCGGACCGTCCGCTCGTCGTGCATGCGCGCTATGCGCGGGCCGGCCGCGGCGACGTGGTGATCCGCGGGCGCGTCGCCGGCCGGCCCTTCGAGCAGACCGTGAGCGTCGCGCTGCCGGCGAGCGGCGCGACGCGCCCCGAGCTGACGTCGGTGTGGGCCCGCACCCGCATCCGCGATCTGATGACGGCGATGGCGCTCCAGCCGAACGAGGCGCTCCGCGAGGAGGTCACGCAGCTCGGGTTGACGCACCACATGTTGACGGAGTGGACGGCGTTCCTCGCGATCGACGAGGGCTACCGCGCCGACGGCGAGGCGGTGACGGTGCAGCAGCCGGCGT
>JAEZBP010000591.1 GCA_023427125.1 Pseudomonadota bacterium
GCCGGAACCATTGGCCGTACGTCCGATGCTCGCTCGTCACGTAGGGAAACTACGCTCCTCGCTGCGCTTCGGGCGTGCGACCAAGCGTCCTCGACGAACTACGGCCTGCCCCTGGCGCCCTCGTGAATAATCCGGGCTAGCCGGAGAGCGGGATCGGAGGCGCCTGATGCGGTGAGCTGCGCCGCGTGAGCTGCTACCATCGCCGTCATGGGAGAACGAGCTTGGCTTTTCGCGTCCGTCGTGGCGCTCGGGATCGCGATCGTGGGGTGCGCCGAGAACAACCCCACGCGCGATGGTGGGAGGATGGACGGCACCACGACGCGGCCGGACGGCAGCGTGATCCCGACGGGGCCCTGCGGCTCGACCGGCGGGGCCTGCTGCACCGGGCGGATCTGCGAGCTCGGCCTACGCTGCGGGCGCGGTGATGTCTGCTGCATCCAGCCCGGCTCGAGCTCGGTCTGCAGCGCGGCGTCGGACTGCTGCAGCGGCTTGGCCTGTGAAGGGACCCGCTGCTGTGCGCCGCGCACGACGGCGTGCACCGCTTCCTCCGACTGCTGCCTGGGCCTCGTCTGCGGCGCCTCGGGGGTCTGTCAGCTCCCCGAAGAGGTGGACCCGACCACGCCCGACTGCGGCGCGCCGGGCGGCGTGTGCTGTGCGGGCTTCACGTGCCGCGACGAGGGCGTCTGCAACCCTGCGGACGGCCGGTGCCAGGCGTGCGGGAGCGCCGGCGAGACCTGCTGCGACGGCACGAGCGCGTGCGACGCGCCGACGCTGGGCTGCGAGATCACCCGCGACGCGACCGGGACGGTGACCGGCACCGAGTGCGTGGACGTGACCGATCCCGCGCACGCGTGCGGCGGCGTCGACCAGACCTGCTGCCCCGGGACCCCCGGCGGCACGCCGAGCGAGTGCTCGGGCGATCTGCGCTGCATCGAGTCGGCGGGCTCGACGTTCCGCTGCCTCGAGCCCGACGACACGGGCTTCGAGGGGGCGCCCTGCGGGCCTCGCGGCGGGTGCGAGCCGGGGCTCGTCTGCGATCGGCGCACGAACCCCGACGGGGTCTGCGAGACGGCGCCCGACGACTGCGGGCGCGACGGACAGATGTGCTGCGATCTCGGCGGCTCGGAGTCGTCGTGCTCGGGGTCACTGCACTGCCAGTTCGGCGACTGCTCGACCTGTCGGGGGCCGAGCCTGACGTGTCTGTTGGGCGGGCTCTTGCCCGGTCAGGAGTGCTGCGCGGGCTCGGTGTGCAGGCCGGCGCCGCTCGTGCCGCGCTGCTGCATGGGCGAGGGCGGGCAGTGCGAGAACGGCCTCGACTGCTGCGGCCTGATGGGCTGCAACGACGGCACGTGCGCGTGCAGCAATGAGAACAGCTTCTGCCTCGACTCGAGCGAGTGCTGCGACGGGCTCACCTGCCAGACTTTCCTCTGCCGGCCCGCCGAAGGCGAGACGATGTGCAAGGAGGTCGGCACCGGCTGCGAGGGCGCGTCGGAGTGCTGCGCCGGCCTGACGTGCAGCGAGACGCGCACCGAGCCGACCGCCCCGGCGCCCCGGCAGTGCTGCGGGGCGGCCGACACCTCGTGCGACAGCCACTCGGACTGCTGCGGCCAGATGCTCTGCGATCCGGAGAGCGGCGAGTGCGAGTGCGTCATGCGCGCCGGCCTCTGCGATCGCGACGTCGAGTGCTGTGACGGCGACATCTGCTTGGTCGGCTCCTGCCAAGCGGGCGGAGACTGCGTGCGCGAGCGCCAGGTGTGCGATCCGCTCGAGGACACCTGCTGCGGCATGCTGCGCTGCCTCCGCCACAACCGGGACGCCGCGAACTACTGCTGCGTCGACGCCGGCTTCCGCTGCCGCGAGGACGCCGACTGCTGCGGCGAGATGACGTGCAACACCGACAGCGAGCGCTGCGAGCCGGTGGCCGAGGGTGGCCAGTGCGACACGCAGTTCGACTGCGCCGTCGGGTTCTCGTGCGCGGAGTCGTCCTCGGGCGCCGGCGACTGGAGCTGTCGCCGCCCGCCGGCTTGAGCGTGGACGGCACCCGGGCGCTGGAGTAGTCCTCCCGCCCATGCGAATCAGGAAGACGATCGCGTTCCTGGGCGCCGGCAACATGGCCGGCGCGCTCATCAAGGGGCTCTTGCACGCGAAGGCGTGCGAGCCCTCCGAGATCTTCGCGGTCGACGTGCGCGCGGACCGGCTCGCGCAGCTCGAGGAGGCGCACGGGGTGCGCACCGGGCGCGACCTGGCGGAGGCGACCGCGTGGGCCGACGTGGTGGTGCTCGCGACCAAGCCGCAGGTCTTCGATCGCGTGCTGCCGATCGTCGGCGCGGCGATGAAGCCCGACAAGCTGGTGGTCTCGATCGCGGCCGGGGTGCCGATCGAGTCGATCGAGGCGCGCATGCCGGAGGGCGCCCGCGTGATCCGCACGATGCCGAACACGCCCGCGCTGGTCGACGCGGGCGCGACCGCCATCGCGCCGGGCACGCACGCGACCGACGAGGACGTGGCGCTCGCGCGGCGCATCTTCGACTCCGTGGGGCTCTCGGTGGTGCTCGAGGAGTCGCTGCTCGACGCGGTGACGGGGCTGAGCGGCTCGGGCCCGGCCTACATCTTCCTGATCATCGAGGCGCTGGCCGACGCCGGCGTGAAGGTCGGCCTCCACCGTGAGTCGGCGCAGCTCCTGGCCGCGCAGACGGTGCTCGGCTCGGCCAAGCTGCTGATCGAGACCGGCGAGCACCCCGGCCGGCTGAAGGACATGGTCACGAGCCCCGGCGGGACGGCGATCGCGGGGCTTCATACGCTCGAGGCGGGCGGCCTGCGCACCCCCCTCATCAACGCCGTCGAGACCGCCACCGCCCGCAGCCGTGAGCACGGCGAGGTCATGCGCCAGAAGCTA
>JAEZBP010000610.1 GCA_023427125.1 Pseudomonadota bacterium
TCGAGGATCGGGGTGGGGCGCGTCGGCGCAACCTCTAAGTCGACCACCGGCCCCCCCCCCGCGGCGCGCCGCGCCGCCGCGAGCGCGGCGCCGAAGCCCCCGAGGTGATCGACGAGCCCGTTGCCGATCGCCTGATCGCCCATCCAGAGCCGGCCGCGGCCGAGCGCGTCGACCTCCTCCACCGTCATGCCGCGCCCGCGCGCGACGCGGCGGAGGAAGCTGCGGTACCAGGAGCGCACGCTGTCGGCGAGGAACGCGCGCTCCTCGGGCGTGAACGGGCGATAGAACGACGTCGCCCCCGCGTGCCGGCCGCGCCCGACCTCCTCGAGCCTCGCGCCGATGAGCTCGCCGAGCGGCACGAAGTCGACCTTGCCGAACCAGATGCCGATCGATCCGGTGATCGTCGTCGGGTCCGCCCAGATCGCGTGCGCCGGCGCCGCGACGTAGTAGCCGCCGCTCGCCGCCACCGAGCCCATCGACGCGATGACGGGCTTGCGCTCGCGGGCGCGCAGCACCGCCCGGTAGATCTGATCGGAGGCCAGCACCGAGCCGCCGGGGCTGTCGATGCGCAGCACGATCGCGACGACCGCGGGGTCGGCGGCCATCCGATCGATCGCGCGCGACACCGTGACCCCGCCGCTCATGTGGATGCCGAGGATCGGGATGTCGACGTTCTCTCCGTCGCTGATCGTTCCGTCGATCACCACGACGCCGACGCGCGGGCGGTTGCCCCAGCGCTCGGGCACCTCCCAGGGCTCGCGCTGGCGCGGATAGCTCCCGCCGAAGCCGCGCCGGAGCTCCTCGTCCATGTCGCGCTCGTCGGCGAGCGCGTCGACGAGCCCCAGCTCGCGCGCGATCGTCGGCAGCTGCGGCCCCTGATCGATGATCTCGGCGATCCGCGCCCGCGTGACGTCGAGATCGCGCGAGGCGTCGAAGGTCAGCCGCCGGTGGGCCCAGTCGAGCACCCCCTCGGTCTGCCGGCGGGCCGGCGGGCTCTGGCGATCGTTCATGTACTGCTCGATCGCCGTCTTGTGCTCGCCGATGCGCACGAAGTCGGCGCGGATGCCGACGTTCCGCAGGAGATCGCCGAGCAGCAGGATCTCCGAGCTCGGCCCGGTCAGCCGCACGCCGCCGGCCGGATCGAGCAGGACGCGATCGGCGCCGGCGCACGCGTACCACTCGCTCCCGCTCGCGTCGTCGAGGTGGCAGACCACGCGCTTGCCGCGCGCGTGGAGCTCGTCGACCATCCAGCGGATCTCCTGCGCGTACGCCATCCCCATCCCGCTCCCGCGCGGGCGGAGCAGCACGCCGGCGACCCGATCGTCGTGGAGCGCGCGATCCATCCGGCGCACCGCGCTGAGGATGCCGCGCTCGCCGACGCCCTCGAGCCTCATGACCTCCACGTACGCGCCGCGCGGGATCCCCGGGCGCTCGGCGCCCTCGACCCGCGCCGAGACGTACCAGCCCGGCGCGCCCTCGAAGCCCTCCCCCGCGTGCACGCCGCCGCCGACGCCGATCATCCCCCAGTCGACGGCGAGGCCGGCCGTCACCCGCAGATCGGCGTCGGGTCCGTCGATGCGCTGCGCGTCCAGGGCCGCGATCGCGCGGCCGACGTAGGGGACGCCCACCTCCGCCGCGACGCGCGCGCCGACGCGCCCGTCCTCGTCGACCACGCCGGCGAGATCGAGCGTGAGCCAGCGATCGCCGCTCGGCCGCAGCGCCGCCGCGAGCACGAAGCTGCGCGCGACCGACTGATCGAGCGTGCCGCCGATGCGAGGGCCGGTGACGTCGCGGGCGAGGAAGCTCATCGCGAGCCAGTCGGTCGGCCGCCAGCTCGCCGCGAGATCGAGCGTGGTCATCCCGTCGAGCCGCAGGTCGCCGGAGGCCAAGAAGCGCAGCGCCGCGCCCACGCTGAGCGAGTCGAGGTACCCCCACGCGAGCGCGAGCGAGACCATGGTGCGCTCGGCCTGGAACGCGAGCGCGCTCGGCCGCACGCTGTCGACCGAGAGCCCCGCCGCGAAGCCGTAGATCAGCGGGCTCGCCGCGTAGAAGCCGTCGCCTCGAAGGAGCCGCTCGTCCTCGCCGGAGTCCGAGTGCACGTAGCTCACGCCCCACGACTCGAGGAAGGGCAGCGCCGAAGGATTGAGCACCACCGCCTCGGGCCCGTCGGGCGCCGTGAGCCCGTACCCGGGCTGCGCGACCGGCGAGGTCTCGCGATCGAGCTGCGCCTGCGCGAGGCAGGGGAAGAGGAGCGCGAGGGCGAGGGGCAGGATGCGCGGCATGGGGCGCAGACACTAGCCCGGATTATTCACGAGGGCGCCAGGGGCAGGCCGTAGTTCGTCGAGGAGGCTTGGGCGCACGCCCGAAGCACAGCGAGGAGCGTAGTTTCCCTACGTGACGAGCGAGCATCGGACGTACGGCCAATGCTTCCGGCGAGATGCGGTGTGACACGGCGCCCTCGTGAATCATCCGGGCTAGCCCCGATCCCGGCCGCCACCGAGCCCCCGGTGTTCCGCCGAGCCGCTCGCCCCTTGCCCGACTCGAAGAACGACTCCACCGTTCCGAGGTTCGGGGAGGCGAGACCGCCATGGCCAAGCTCGAGGGTCCTCTCTACTGCCGCCGCTGTGATGCGCTCGTCCCCTCCATCCGGCCCTGGCGCGGGTGGAAGCCGGCGTGGGCCGTCTGGAAGGTGGGGGTCGTGGGGGTGATCGCGATGACCCCGCTCCTGGCCAGCGACTTCTGCGTGATGCTGCCCAGCATGATGCTCTACCTGGCGGCCGGAGGGCCGCTCCGGGCCTACGCTCGCACCCCCCCGGTGTGCCGCCGCTGCTCGCTCGAGCTCACCGAGGGCCAGACCACCCTCCAGACCGCTTGAGCTCGACGCTTCCTGCCCCAGCGCCGACCCGTCCCGTTGTATGGTTGCACCCGATGTTCGCAACCATGCGTTCCCCGATGCTCCTCGCGCTCGTGCTCGGAATGGTCGGCTGCGGAGGCGGCGCTCCGCCTTCGCCGGCACCGGCGAGCGCGGGCACGCCTCGCCCCGGGCCGGCGGTCGATCTGATCGCGCTCGTCCCCGCCGAGGCCGCGGTGGTCCTGCACGCCGACATGGCCGCGGTGCGGCAGGATCCGGTCCGCTACGATCGGCTGGCGAGCGGCCTCGCCACGCAGCTCGGGCTCTCCTCGGAGGCCGGCGCGGTGCGCGCGCTGCTCGATCGCACCGACGACGCGGTCGGCGTCTTCATGCCGAACGGCGCGGCCCTCGAGGGCATGCTGGTCTTCAGCGGCCGCTTCTCGGACGCGGACTTCGAGCAGGCGATCGCGATGGGGGCGGCGCGCCACGGCGGAGCCGGCGCGGCGGAGGCGGGGAGCGACGGACGCCGCGTGATCGCGCTCGGCAACGGCACGCTCGTCCAGCTCGACACCTGGACCTGGGCCGTCGTCCACGGGACCGCCCTGCGCGCGCACCTCGCGCAGGTCGCGCTCCGCGGCGGCCGCGCGTTCGGCCAGAACCTCATCGAGTTCGGTCCGCGCATCGGCCTGCCCTCGGGGAGCGCGCAGGCGTGGGCGAACCAGAGCCACCCGGTCGGCGTCGACATGGTCGCGCTCGTCTTCCAGGGCGAGAACCCGCAGATGGTCGAGAACTTCGTCGGCACCGTGCGCCGCCACCTCGGGCTGTGAGCCACAGGGAGCGCCGCGGAGGGGCGGTAGACCGACACCAGCCGCCGTTCGCAGGTGCCGGGGTGCCGTCACGCAGCGGAGCGACCCTGGCAATCCAAGCCGCGCCCCCGAGCGCCGGTCCCTCGAGCCCGCGTTGACGTCCCCCTCGACGCGGCCGAGGATTGAAACGTGAGCGCTGCCCTCCCCGTCCTCGAGAGCGCCCTCGCCCTCCCGCTGCGCGCCGCCGATCGCCTGCGGCTGCTCTGGCTGCGCGCGCTCGGTCCGCTCGCCAAGCCGCTCGTCCGCGGGCGCGAGCTGCGCGTCGCGATCATGGGCGCCTCGCTCCTGACGATCTCGCTCGCGCTCACCGCCCTCGCGCCGCTCTGGCTGCTCGCGCTCGGCCCGATCGTGTGGGGCGTGCCCCACGCGCTGAGCGACGTGCGCTACCTCTGGGTGCGCCCCGGTCACCACCGCCGGCCGCTGCTCTGGATCGCGATCGGCCTGCCGCTCGTCGCGGTCTCGATCACGACCGATCTCACCTGGGGCCTCGTCGGCGCCGCCGGCGCGCTCCTCGCCGCGCGCGGCCCTCTCTGGCGCAAGCTGGTCGGGCTCGCGCTCATCGCGCCGCTCGCCTACCTCTCCTCCGTCCACGCGTTCCTCGCCGCGGTGCTCTTCGCGCACGCGCACAACTTCATCGGCGTCGCGCTCTTCTACGCCTGGCGCCGGCGCGAGGGGCGCCTCCACGCGATCCCGCTCGCCGTCTTCGCGATCGGCTGCGCGCTGATCCTGCTCGGCGCGCTCGATCCGATCGTGCTCGCGATCGGCGGCCTCTCGACCGGCCCGGCCGGCCTCGACGTCTACTACCACCTCGCGTCGCTCGCCCCCGGCGTGCCGGGCATCCTCGCGGTGCGCCTGGTCCTTCTCTTCACGTTCGCGCAGGCCGCGCACTACGTGGTCTGGGTGCGGCTCGTCCCCGAGGAGGACCGCCCGCGCGAGACGCCGCGCACCTTCGCCGCCTCGTTCCGCGCGCTCCGTGAGGAGCTCGGCCTGCCGCTCGTCGCGCTCACCATCCTCACCGCGATCGGGCTCGCCGCGTGGGCCGCGGTCGATCTCTTCGCGGCGCGCTTCGGCTATCTTCGCGCCGTGCTCTTCCATGGCCACCTCGAGGTCGCCGCCGCCGCCCTCCTCTTCGTCGAGGGCGTGAGGCCGAAGACCGCCTCGTCGAGAGCGCGGGTTGGGCGCTAGCTTCATCCTCAGCTGGGTCCGCGCGTTCCTCCTCACGCAGCTCGTGGAGATGGGGGTCTACGCGCGCGCCACGCCGGAGCGGCCGCTCCGCGAGCGCCTCGCGATCGCCTTCGGCGCGAGCGCGATCACCCACCCGATCGTGTGGTTCGTGATCCCGGAGCTCGTCCGCGCGTGGCAGCCGACCGGCGACTGGCAGCGCGACTGGTGGATCGCCGTCGCGATCGCCGAGGCGTGGGCCGTCATCGGCGAGGCGATCTGGCTCAGCCTCTTCGGGCGGCGCGTGCACGTCGCCTTCGCGTGGGCCCTCGGCGCCAACGCCGCGAGCTTCACGATCGGCCTCTTCCTCTATCGATTCATGGCCTGGTGAGCGAGGAGCGTGGTCCGAGGCGGGGCCTGCGTGGTATCTCCACGTCTGCCCTCATGAGCGACTCCAGCGGTACGCAGCGCATGGGACCGGGCACCGGGATGCTCGCCACCGACGCGGGGGGCGCGCTCGTGGTGCGCCGCGTGCTCGTGCGCGTGGTCTCGGGCCCCGATCGGGGCCAGGAGCGCCTGCTCGAGAGCGGCACGCTGATGTGCGGCAGCCACCCGGACGCCGATCTCGTGCTCTCGGACAGCACCGTGTCGCGCTACCACGCGGAGCTGGCGCTCCTCCCCGAGGGCGTGCGGGTGCGCGATCTGCGCTCGACCAACGGGACCTTCGTCGGCGACTCGCGCATCGAGGCGATCATCGTCGCGCCGGGCTCGGAGATCCGCCTCGGCCGCACCCGGGTCGAGCTCCTGCCCGCCGACGTGCCGCTGCCCGAGGCGCCGTCGGAGCGGGTGCGCTTCGGGCGGCTGGTGGGCGCGAGCGCGGCGATGCGGCGGCTCTACGGGCAGCTCGAGCGGGTCGCGGCGACGAGCGGGCCGGTCCTGATCTTCGGCGAGGCCGGCGCCGGCAAGAACGAGGCGGCGCGCGCGGTGCACGAGGCCTCGGAGCGGCGCGCCGGGCCCTTCGTCGAGCTCGAGCTGCGCGCGGGGATCGCGCC
>JAEZBP010000611.1 GCA_023427125.1 Pseudomonadota bacterium
CGGGCCGGCGGCGACGAGGTGGTGGTGGGCGAGGCCACGGTCGAGCAGGCGCAGTGCGACGCGCAACACCTCGGCCGCGTCGACGTGAGCACCCCCGCCCGCGCCACGCAGGCGATCCCGCCGCGCGGTCGGCGCGCGGTGCTCCATCGACATGGAAGCCGCTGCGCGGTGCCGGGCTGCGGGCACTCCGCCTTCGTCGATCTCCACCACATCGAGCGGCGCGCCGCCGGAGGCGATCACGATCCCGAGCGCCTGATCGCCCTCTGCGGCGCGCCCCACAAGGCGACCCACGTGGGCACGCTCGTCATCCGCGGCACCTACTCCAGCGGCTTCTCGTTCGAGCACGCCGACGGCGTCCGCTTCGGCGACGCCGCGGCATCGCCCGCGCGCTCGTCGGTGCTCGCGCAGGTGCTCGAGGCGCTGGTCGGCATGGGCTGGAAGCAGCGCGAAGCGCAGGGGATGGTCGACCGCGCGAGGACCCGCGTGGGCCCGGCGACGAAGGTGGAGGACGCGCTCCGGCTGGCGCTCCAGCAGGCGCCGCTGCCGAGCGCCACGATGGTGCGCGAGGAGCTCGCGACCTACGAGCGGCTCGCCGCCTGAGGCCGCGATCTCCGTCAAGCTCACTCGCGGTCCTCGGCTCCGACCTCAGACCAGAGCCCACGGTGCCCACGTGGGTGCGCTCGATCGCCGCCAGTGCCGTGCGCGCGAGCCAGCGTCCCCTTCTTCTTCAAGCGAGAGAGTGCCACACCGGCGAGGCGAGGACGTACGATACCGACGATGTGCCTCTCAGTCGGCGTCGCGGCTCGACCTTCCACCCTCGGAGCGACACTGGTCGCCGTCGCGCTGCTCGGACTCGATCCGGCCTCGGCCACGGCGCAGGATCCAATGACGGTTGAGCGTGAGGATGGCCAGGTGCACACCCACGCGACCGACGAGGACCTCGATCTCCCGCCGATCTGGCTCGAGCCGCAGGAACCGCCGCCCTTCCTGCACGGGCCCACGATCAACATCGGCATCGCTGTCGGAGCGTTCTGGCTTATCCAGCCCGGCCAGCCCGGCACCGACTACGGCGCCGGCGGGGAGCTCTCGTTGATCACCGAGATTCGCCCCGACTCGTCGTTTCCCTATCATCTCCGGTTCGAGGCCAACCTCGCCGGTGCCTCGGATGCCGGCGCCGGAACGCTCGCCGCCCTGTCGCGCTGGTATCTCGTCGGCATCGATGTGGGTCCGCTCGTCGATCTTCGACTCGGAGGTCATATCGGCGGCACGCACTACGAGGCCGGATACGCGAGGCGCTGCTCGCCATGCGAGAAGGCGTACGAGGCGAATGTTGGCCTCGACTTCGAGACCATGTTCACGATCCGGCCGATCACGATGTTCGATTGGAGCCTAGGGCGACTCGAGGTCGGTGCGCACTTCGCGCTGACCTGGATCTTCGACCGTTCGTCCGCGTCCATCATGGCAGGACGAGTGGGCCTCCGTTGCGCCTTCCTCTTCGGGTAGCCGCGGCGAAGCGGGCGGACGGTCAAATATCATCGAAGAGATCGATCGCGCCCTCCACTTCCGCGAGCAGGAGTCCCCCAAGCGTGAAGAGGGCGGCGGAACCGAGGAGGATCCCCTTGATAACGGTGTAGTTGTCATTCGGTCGCCATCCTCCTTCCTCGCCTCGGAGGAGCGCCTGTTGCTGCGACTCGTCACGCGTCCCCACATCCTCGTGCATCGCGAAGGCCGTCGCGCCATCACGGATCCCCCGCTCGACCAAGAAGGCCCGGAACACCACGCGCCCGTGGCTCGGTGCGTCCGTGTGATGATGGTCGAGGCGGCGCCACCACGGCCATGCGTGCCATGGCTTCAGCTCGTCCCCTCCCGCCATCATGTCCCGGCGGCGCGGCGCGTCCCGAGGTAGGCTCTCGTAGGCGAGCGATCGGCAGCTCAAGTACCGCGCGAACTCGTGGATCGCTCGGGTCTGCATGACGCCTCCGCCCGTGTCGTGCGGCGTGAGATCGTGCTCGCTGAGCAGCATGTCGACGTCGTCGGAGGACGCCCCGTACGCCATCTCCACGCCACCGTAGGGTGTGTCGGACGCGGTAGCCCGCGCTCCCTTCGCGACGCGGACCCGCAAGTGTACGTAGTCGTCCTCGCCGCCCCGTCCGGCGGCGCCGTCCACCATGATCAACCTCAAACCACAGAGGAACCGCATCCGATCAGCCCCATGGCCCCATTCCATCTCGAACCATCCGTCGTGCCGCTCGAACTCGAACTTCGCATCCAGCGCGCCGAGGATGAGCGTCTTCCAGCGTTCCTTCCAACCGTTGAACTCGTCTATCGAAAGCCACGGTTGCGCACGCATGGGCGCACCCACCCCTCCCGGCGAGCCCGGCCCGCGCCCGTGGGCGCAAGCGCGACGACGAGCCCGGCTGGGCCAAGGATCTGACCGACGGCCGCTTCGGCCAGCTCGCGCTCGAGACGATCCGCGAGATCACCGAGTGGATCGCCGCCGACGGCGACCTCGAGAAGGCGGTCCGCGCCCGCGCCGCCGCCTACGCCGCCGTCTACCCGCCCTTTCTCGCCTTCCGTGGCCAGGTGCGGGCCTCGTACGGCAAGTCCTCGGTCCACTACCGCAGGCTCGTCGTCCGCTCGAACGGCAAGCTCGCCGTCGACGATCCGACCGACACCGACGTCGTCGATCCGCCCGTCGCCGATCCGACGGTGACCTGAGCCCCACCGCGCCGGCTGCGCATCGTTCGGCGCGGCCGGCGCCATGCTCCACCATCTCCGAGGCGCTCGCGCGGGGCTCCGAGGCGCTCGCGCGCGCTCCAGAGCCCTGCTCCGCGATTTGGCGACCGACCTCGCATCCGCCCGAGCCACGCTCCGCGTTCCTCGGCCCGATCGCCGCGGCGTCGGAGCCGAGCGTCGCGCTCCTCGGCGCGCTCGCGGCGCCCCCCGACCCGAGCTCCACGCCTCCGCGCCCGACCCGAGCCGCTCGGGAGCCGACCTGCCCCCGTCGGGAGCCGACCGAGACGCTCCCCTCGGCGCTTCCACGCCGGCCGAGGGCCTTCCACACCTCG
>JAEZBP010000632.1 GCA_023427125.1 Pseudomonadota bacterium
GCCGACCAGCCTGCGGAGTCGATACTTCTCGGCGATGAGCGCGCCGACCAGGCTGGCGACCGGGAGGGGGGCCGCGCCGCTCGGATCGGGGGTCAGCAAGGGCGGCTCCCCCGTCTTGGCTCGGAACGGCCTTCCATCGCGCGGAAAGGATAGCTTCATCCAGAGAGGCCCCCAAGTCTTGCTGGCGCGCGCTTCGCGAGCGCGCGGGCCGAGCTACGCGGCACTGCCCCGGCCGCCCCGTGGGGCTCCAGTCACTAGCGTTAGTGACTTCGCGCCGGATTGTCGCAGCCCGGCCACTACCGTTAGCAACTTCGCGCCACAATGTCGCAGCCCGGTCACTCGCGCTAGTAACTTCGCGCCGGATTGTCGCGGCCAACTTACTAGCGCTGGTAACTTCGCGCCGGATTGTCGCGGCCAACTTACTGGCGCTAGTAACTTCGCGCCAGATTGTCGCGGCCAACTTACTAGCGCTAGTAACTTTGCGCCGGATTGTCGCGGCCAACTTACTAGCGCTAGTAACTTCGTGGCAGATTGCCGCAGCCACGCTGCGAGCGAGGTTTTCGACCGCAGGCGCGCAACGGGTCGGGGACGCGGCCGATGAGGCTGCATCATGCGACAGAAGCTCCCCTTCACGATCGCGCTCGCGCTGAGCGCGTGCCTCCCCAGCCAGCCCCTCGCGCGTGACGCCGCCGGTGAGCCGGACGCCGCGCTCGACGCGCTTGTGCCGCGACCGCCCGAGGTGCTCGGCGTCGTGGTGCTCGTTCGCGGCGGCGGGCGCTGGCTCGACGTGGCCCCGCAGTGGCCGACGGTGCGCGTCGAGCTCTCGCACGCCGTCGAGGATCCTCCCCTCTGGCTCTTCGCCGGACCCGCGGACGAGGGGCTGCTCGAGGACCTCGCGACCCGACCGCTGCGGGTCGCCACCGAGGCGCGTGTGGTGCCGAGCGCGCTCGAGGGCGAGGGCCGGCGCTGGTCGCTCACGCCGCACGCCCGCCTCGCCCCCGGATCGATCGTGACGGTCGGCGTGGGGGCCTGGCTCCAGGCGGGCGCGCTGAAGATGGACGCGCCGTTCGCACGCGAGCTGCTCGTCAGCGAGGCGCCGGAGGCCGGCGCGCGGGTGACCGCCTCGTGGCCGCCCGACGGCGCGGCCGCCGTGCCGATCGCCCTCCCCTCGCTGGTCGTGCGCTTCGACGGTCCGGTGGAGGGAGTGAGCGAGGGGCTGGCGCTGATGGAGAGCGGCGGGACAGTGCCGGGGAGCGGCGCCGCGGCCGAGTGCGGCGACCACGGATTTCCGAGCGGCTGGTGCGCGAAGTTCACGCCGGCGCGCGCGCTCGCCGCGGGGACCGAGCATCGCTTGATCGCGGATGAGCGGGTGATCGACGCGACCGGCGCGCCGGTCGGCCCGTGGGAGGCGCGCTTCACGACCGCGGCCGACGGCGAGGACGCGCCGCCCTCGATCGTCGCCCTCCCCTGCGCGCTCGACGAGACGGAGCTGCTCGGCGCCTGCGTGCTGGCCGACGACGGACAGCTCGCGCTGCGGCTCCAGATCGACGAGCCTGCGCGGGTGGCGCTCTCGATCGCCGGCCGCACGCTGCTCGCCGTCGCCCCTCGCGGGAGCGCCACGCTCGTGGCAGGTGACCTCATGCCCGACACGGAGCACGCGGCGCTGCTGCGCGTCGAGGACCTCGCCGGCCAGGCGATCGAGCACACGCTCGCGCTCCGCACCGCCGAGCCGCTGATCACGCTCTCGCTGGCCGAGGTGCGCGCCGATCCGCGAGGCCCCGAGCCGCGCCAGGAGTACGTCGAGGTACTAAACTACGGCTCGATGACGGTGGACCTCGCAGGGCTCGCGCTCTCCGATCGCGCCGACGCGGAGGGTGACGTGATCATGCACCCGCAGCGCCTGGCCCCCGGCCAGCGCGCGCTGATCGTCGCCGACGCCTTCGATCCGGAGGATCCCGCCGACGATCGTGCGCCGCCCGGCGTCCCCCTCGTCCGCATCGGCACCTCGATCGGCTCGGGCGGCATCACCAACGCCGGCGAGCCGCTCTTCCTGCGCGACGCGTCGATGCGCCGCGTCTCCGCGGTGCCCGCGCTGCCCTCGGCCGGCGCGTGCATCGTCCGCGCGGGCGCCGACCCGCGCGCCTCCGATCCGTCGCTCTTCGTGATCGGGCCTTGCACGCCGGGCACCGCACCATGAACGAGGCCCTCCCGTTCGCCGGCCGCACCGCGCCCGCCGACGAGGTCGTCGTCGGCACCGTGCGCGAGGCCCGCTACCAGAGCGCCGACGGCCGCATAGCGGTGCTCGGCGTGGAGCGCGAGGCGAGCGGCGAGGAGATGATCGTCATCGGCGACGTCGGTGGGCTGCGGCCCGGCGAGGACGTGCGCTTCCGCGGCCGCTGGGAGGAGCACGCGAGCTATGGCCGCCGCTTCCGCGCGCTCGGCTACACGCCCGTCCTCCCGACGACGAAGCACGGCCTCGTGCGCTTCCTCGGCTCGGGGCTCATCCCGGGCGTCGGCAAGCGCCTGGCGCAGCGGCTCGTCGGCGAGTTCGGCGATCGCACGCTCGACGTCATCACCACGCAGAGCGCGCGCCTCCGGACCGTGCCGGGCATCGGCAAGCGCCGCGCGGAGGCGATCGCGGAGGCGGTGCGCGCGCGCCGCGCGGAGGCCGAGACGATGAGCTTCCTGCACTCGGTCGGCCTCGGGCCGGCGCTCGCCCACAAGCTCCTCAAGAAGTACGGCGAGCGCACCGTGCCCGTCCTGCGCGAGGATCCCTATCTCGCGGCCGAGGAGGTGAGCGGCATCGGCTTTCGCACCGCCGATCAGATCGGGCGCGCCGAGGGCATCGGCGTCGACGATCCGCGCCGCGCGGCCGGCGCGGTGCTCCACCTCGTCGCGCGCGGCGCCGACGACGGTCACGTCTACCTCCCGCGCCAGGAGCTCGTCGCGCAGGCGCGGCGCATCGACGTCCACGAGGAGCTGGTCGATCCCGCGATCGACGCGCTGGCCGCGCGCGAGATGCTGGTGTGCGAGGAGGAGCGCGTCTACGCCCCGCCCCTCCAC
>JAEZBP010000685.1 GCA_023427125.1 Pseudomonadota bacterium
GTGGAGGGCGCCTCCTCGAGCGTCAGGTGCGCGAGCCGCGCGAGCGGGATCCGGTCGCCGCTCGGCGCGCCGACGAGCACGCGGCCCCCCGCCGCCGCCGAGCTGCGATGCGGATCGTCGAGGCGCAGCGCGATCGGCACCCGCCGCTGTCCCTCCTGCATCGCGCCGACCTCCACCGGGCCGAGCGCCGAGACGACCGCGAGCACGTCGCGCGCGGCGATGCCGTGGCGCGCGATGGCCTGCCGATCGACCTCGATGCGCAGGACCGGCTGCCCGGTGATCTGCTCGGTCACCACGTCGGCGGCGCCCTCCAGGGTGCGCAGCGCCGCCTCGATCTCGCGGGCCTTGGCGCGGAGCACATCGAAGTCGTCGCCGTAGATCAGCACGCCGACGTCCGCGCGCACGCCGGCCGCCATCTCGTTGACGCGCATCTCGATCGGCTGCGTGAACACGCTGCGCATCCCCGGGAGCGCGTCGAGCTCGGCGGACATCGCCTGCACCAGCTCGTCCTGGGTCTCGCCGCGGCGCCACTCGTCCTCGGGCGTGAGCGTCACGAAGACGTCGGTGAGCTCGACGCCCATCGGATCGGTGGCCACCTCACCGGTGCCGGTGCGGGACCAGACGTGCTCGATCTCGTCCGGGAAGCGCTCGAGCAGGAGCCGCTCGATCTGCGTTCCGTAGCGCACCGACTCGTCGAGCGAGACGCCCGCGAGGCGCACCGTGTTGATCGCGATGGTGCCCTCGCGCAGGTGCGGGACGAATTCGGTGCCGAGCTGCGTCGCCGCCGCCGCGCCGCCGGACATCGCCGCGAGCGCGAGCGCGAGGACGAGACGCGGCCGCCCGAGGGCGAAGCGCAAGACCCGCGCGTAGATCGCCGTGACGCGCGCTCCGAGGCGCGTCACCGCCGACTCGCGCACTCTGGGCGCGCGGAGCACGAGGCTCGAGAGGGCGGGCACGAGCGTCAGCGAGAGCAGCATCGAGCCGCCGAGCGCGAAGAGCAGCGTCAGCGCCATCGGCCGGAACATGCGGCCCTCGATCCCCTCGAGCGTGAGGATCGGCAGGTACACGATCGCGATGATCAGCTCGCCGAAGAGCGTGGGCCCGCGCACCTCCTGGATCGCGCTCCGGACGGCCGCGAGCCGATCGCTCGCCCGCTCTCCGAGGCGATGCGAGACGTTCTCGACCTGGATCACCGCGCTGTCGACGAGCAGCCCGAAGTCGATCGCCCCGAGGCTCATCAGGCTGCCGGCCACGCCGAACGCGAGCATGAGGTTGCCGGCGAAGAGCATCGAGAGCGGGATGACGCAGGCGACCACGATCCCCGCGCGCAGATCCCGCAGGAACGCGAAGAGCACCACGATGACCAAGAGCGCGCCCTCGAGCAGGTTCGTGCGCACCGTGCGGAGCACGCGGTCGACCAGCGTCTTGCGGTCGTAGACGACGGTCGCGCGCACCCCCGCCGGCAACGAGCGCGTCACCTCCTCGAGCCGCGCGCGCATCCCGGCGGTGACCTCGCGGCTGTTCTCGCCGACCAGCATGAACGAGAGCCCGAGCACCACCTCGCCCTGCCCGTCGGCGGTCACCGCGCCGCGCCGCAGCTGCCGCCCCTCGACCACCCGCGCGACGTCGCGCACGCGGATCGGCACCGTCTCGCGCGTCGCGATCACCATCTCCTCCACGTCGCGCGGCGAGGTGGGCATCGCCACGCCGTGCACGAGCGTAGACTCGCCGCCCATGTCGAGCGTGCCGCCGCCGGTGTTCGACGCGTTGGCGGTGATCGCCTCGGCCAGCTCGCCGAGCCCGAGGTCGTAGCGCTGGAGAGCGACCGGATCGACGAGCACGTGGACCTGCCGCTCGTCGCCGCCCCACGTGTTCACCTCCGCGACGCCGGGCACCGAGAGCATCTCGGGCCGCACGATCCACTCGTGCGCGGTGCGCAGCTCGGCGAGCGAGAGGTCGCCCTGAATGAGATAGTGGAAGACCTCGCCGAGCCCGGTCGCGATCGGCCCGAGCGCCGGCGGCTCGATGTTGGGCGGGAGCTCCGCGGCGTGCAGGCGCTCGCCCACCAGCTGCCGCGCGAGATGCACGTCGGTGTCCTCGTCGAAGGTCGCGGTGATCTGCGAGAAGCCGAACTTCGAGACCGAGCGCACCTCGAGCAGCCCGGGCAAGCCGCCGAGGCTCGCCTCGAGCGGCGCGGTGATCTGCCGCTCGATCTCGAGCGGCGCGAGCGCGGGCGCCACGGTGTTGACGTGGACCTGCACCGGCGTGGTGTCGGGGAACGCGTCGAGCGGGAGGCGGAGCGCGCTCCACACGCCGGCCATCGCCACGCCGATCCACACCGCGATCACGAGCGCGCGGTTGTGGAGCGACCAGTCGAGGATCCGCTCGAGCATCAGTGGCCCTCGGTCTCGCAGCAGCCGGCGCCGATGCTCTCGCGCAAGGTCTCGGTGCGGAGCAGGAACGCGCCGTCGAGCACCACGCGATCGCCCTCCTCGAGCCGGCCGCGCACCTCGACGTGGCCCTCGTCGCCCGGCAGCTCGACGACCTCGACGCGCCGCACCTCGTAGAGCTCGGGCGCGATCCGCACGAAGACGAGCGCCGCGCCGCGCGCGCGCTGGACCGCGCCGCGCGGGATCCGCCAGGCC
>JAEZBP010000700.1 GCA_023427125.1 Pseudomonadota bacterium
CGCACATCCCTCCACCACGCGAACCGGGCGGGCCTCAGCGGCGCGCTCGACGACAACGCGCCCGCCGCCGCGCGCTTCCGCGACATGGTCGACGCGGAGCTCGCCGGCACCGGGCACTACGCCTTCCGCGCGTCGGACGCCGCGCTCCTCTACGCGCTCACCGGCGAGCAGCGCTACGCGACGCACGCCATCGAGATGATCGACGCCCACGTGACGGCCGAGGAGGCGCGCATCGAGGCCGGCGAGCGCGCCGAGGTCGCGTTCGACAGCTACCTCTACGTCGGCGACGTGATCGGCGATCTCGCGCTCGTCTACGACTGGTGCTTCGACCAGCTCACCGAGGCGCAGCGCGCGCGCTGGATCGCCTACGCAAACCAGGCCGTGTGGAACGTGTGGAACCACGAGGAGGCACGCTGGGGAGACGCGGCGTATCCGTGGAGCGGCTGGTCGGTCGATAACCCGTCGAACAACTACTACTACTCGTTCCTCGAGGCGACGATGCTCCTCGGCCTCGCCACGACCGGCGAGAACGATCAGGCCGACGGATGGATCGAGCTCTTCCGCACGACGAAGGTCGAGGAGCAGCTCCGGCCGATCTTCGATCGCGATCTCGTCGGAGGAGGCTCCCGCGAGGGGACCGGCTACGGAACGGCCATGCGCCGCCTCTTCTGGCTCTACGATCTCTGGCACGGCACGACCGGCGAGAGCCTGAGCCGCATGAACCGGCACACCTACGACTCGCTCGCCTACCTGATGCACTCGACGGTGCCGAGCCTCGATCGGCTCGCGCCGATCGGCGATCACGCGCGCGAGAGCACCGCGGCGCTCTTCGACTACCACCGCGCCTACGCGACCGTCCTGATGCGCCTCTTTGCGGGCGATCGCCTCGCCGAGGTCGGCGCGAGCTTCGTGCGCGCGAGCTCGGTGCCCCGGGTCGGGCAGTACTTCATGTACTTCTTCGACTTCGTGCACGACGACGCCGCCGTCGAGGCCGAGCCGCTCGCCGCGCTCGCCACCACCTACCACGCGTCGGGGGTGGGCCACGTCTTCGCGCGATCCTCGTGGGACGAGGACGCGGCGTGGGTCGGCGTGATCGC
The DNA here is from genome assembly GCA_023427125.1 of Pseudomonadota bacterium. Lineage (GTDB taxonomy): Bacteria > Myxococcota_A > Polyangia > Polyangiales > Sandaracinaceae > JAEZBP01. Next base: position 1,098 of record JAEZBP010000700.1, read on the forward strand.
CGGGCCCTACACCGAGTCGCATGCGCACCGCGATCAGGGATCGTTCCTCCTCTACCACCGCGAGTGGCTCGCCTACGACGCCAACGTCGAGACGCACTCGGGCATCGTGCAGGACGAGTCGCTCCACAACCTCGTGCGGATCGAGCAGGGCGGCGAGGTCGTGCGGATGCGGGCCGAGCGGAGCCCGGCGGCGCTGGTGGCGCTCGAGGACGAGCCGCGCTTCACGTACGTCGCGACCGACGTCACGCCGATCTACGACGGCCACGCGGCGGTCGCGCGGAGCGAGCGCGAGCTGATCTTCCTCCGCCCCGGGGTGATCGTGATCTTCGATCGCGTGGACGCCGCGAGCGACGCGTCCCGCATCTTCACGCTCAACACGCCGATCACCCCCGCGCCGAGCGGGAGCACGATCACGATGACCGGCGAGGCGTCGTCGCTGGTGGTCCACCGCGTCGGGGGCTCCGGCAGCGTCTCGGTAACCGCGTGGCCGGACGTGGACGGGGCGGAGTACGGAGGCGGCCATCGGATCGACGTCACCGAGACCGGCGGCGGCGGCCGCTCGCGGATGCTGCACGTCCTCTCGGTCGACGGAGCCGTCACGGCGGTCAGCGCCGCCGACGCGGCGGGGACCCGCGGCGTCCGGATCGAGCAGAGCGGTGAGCAGGCCGTCACCGTCCGCTTTCAGGAGGACTCCTTCGGCGCCACCCTCGAGGACGCGAGCGGCACCGTCACGCTCGGGGAGGGCGTCGAGGCGCTCCCGCTCTTCGCGCCGTGAGTTGTTTGGCGCGCGAATGCGCGCGCAAGCAAACAAGGCGCGCCGGCGAACGCAGCGCCCAAGGGAAGACGGGGGGCCGTGTCCACCGTACGATGTGGAGCATGGCCGGGAACCTCCCGAGAAGATCGGTGTCCCAGCCCGAGCGCGCGGGTCTCAGCGGCGGAGGATGACGTGGAAACGAAGGTGAACCTGGTGCTCTTGGCGGTCCTCGGCGCGGCCTGGGGCGCGGTCACCCTCGCGGAGCCGGCCGCGGCCCTCGATCCGGCGGAGGCCTCGACCGCGGAGCTCGCCGCCCTCGAGGACGCGTTCGCGGCCGATCGCACCGACCCGGTCCTCGCCCGGCGCCTCGCCGACCAGTACCTCTTCCTCCGCTCGCCCCAGATGGCGGTGGCCGCCCTGAGCGCGTCGAGCCCCGAGGTCCAGGAGGACCCCGCCATCTTGCACCGGCTCGCCCAGGCCTACGAGGAGACCGGCCGCATGGACGACGCCCTCGCCACCGCCCACCTGGCGCTCGCCCGCTGCGCGCGCGCGCTCGGCACCGACGGCGCCTCGGATCTGACCCCGGTCCCGACCCACCGCTGCAGCGAGCGCACCTACGCCGCCCTCGACATGCACGCGAGCGCCCTCGGCCACATGGCCCGTTGGGGTGTCACCAACCCGCAGGCCGACCCCCGCTCCCGCACCGCCTACTCTCTCGCCGTCCGCAGCGTCCGCATCCTGAGCGCCAGCGCCGAATAAGCGGGCAGGCCCCGGCGATCCGAGCGCCGGATTTCCGGTGGCCCCGGGCGAGTCGTTGCTCTAGGTTCGCGCGGTGGCGTCGCCCTTCAGCGTACCGGGAGCCAAGCTGACGCTGGTCGTCGCGCTCGCGATGACCATGCTGGGCTTCATCGGCATCAGCGGGAGCATCAGCGCGCTCACCAGCGACGTCGACGAGCTCGTGCGGCCCGATCCGGCCGCGCCGGTCGCGGTGGCGGAGGCAGGCGAGGCGTTCTTGCGTGCGTTCCTGGCCTCACCTCTCCGTCGCGCGATGAACGTCGCGAACCTGCTCGCCTCGGGCCTCCTGCTCGTCGCGAGCTTCCTGATGACCGGTCGCGCGCGCTCGGCGCCCTGGTGGGCGGCGCAGGCGCTCTGGGCGAACGCGATCTACAGCCTGGGCGCAGGCGCCATCAACGTCTACCTCGTGCAGTCCCACCGGCTCGAGCTGCTCGAGCTCGTGCACGCGATCCTCGCCGCGCAGGCGGCGCAGGGCGAGCCGGTACCGACGGAGGGCGCCGAGGGGCTGCCGCTCCTGATCGTGGCGTTCACGATCTTCATCCACGCCGTCTTCGCCGGCCTCTACGTCCTCCTCCTCCGCGTGACGCGGCGGGAGGACGTGAGGCGCTTCGTGGCGCGCGAGGTCTGAGCTGGCTTTGCGCGCGCTTCGCGAGCGCGCGGGCCGAGCTACGCGGCACCGATCCGCTGGCGCTTCCCATCATCCCCGGTGTCCAGTCAGCCGGAACCGCTCCGCTCGGCGCTCCCTGGGAGGATTGCTTCACGGTCTCTGAGTTGTTTGCGCGCGCTCGCGAAGCGCGCGCAAACCAACGGTGCGCCGGAGCAGGTCTCAGTTCGCGGTGGCGGGCGCGGCGGCCTTCTTGCCCTTGGCCGTGCCGTTGCCGCTCGCCTTGCCGTGGGCCTTGCTGCCGTTGCCGTTGCCGTTCGACTTGGCGCTCGAGGAGCCGAGGACGGCCTCGCGCAGCTCGGCCGCGCGGTCGGTGCGCTCCCACGTGAAGGTCTTCTCCGGGCGGCCGAAGTGGCCGTACGCCGCGGTGGGGCGGTAGATGGGGCGCAGCAGGTCGAGCGTCTCGACGATCGCGCGGGGGCGGAAGTCGAAGAGCTCGGAGACCACCTTCGCGATGCGCTCCTCGGGGGCGGCGCCGGTGCCGAAGGTGGTCACGTAGACGCCCATCGGCTTCGCGACGCCGATCGCGTAGGCGACCTGCACCTCGCAGCGCTTCGCGAGGCCCGCCTCGACGATGTTCTTCGCCACGTAGCGGGTGAAGTAGGCCGCGCTGCGGTCGACCTTCGACGGATCCTTGCCGCTGAACGCGCCGCCGCCGTGACGGCCCATGCCGCCGTAGGTGTCCACGATGATCTTGCGGCCGGTGTGGCCGCAGTCCGCGAAGGGCCCGCCGAGCACGAAGCGGCCGGTCGGGTTGATGTGGTAGCTGGTCTTCTTGTCGACCATCTTCGTCGGCAGGACCGGCTTGATGACCTCCTCGAGCACCGCCTCCTTGAGGGTCTTGTGCTTGACCGAGGCCTCGTGCTGGGTGCTGACGACGATCGCGTCGAGCCGCACCACCTGGCCGTCCGCGTCGTACTCGGCGGTGACCTGGGTCTTGCCGTCGGGGCGGAGCCACGGGAGCTTGCCGCTCTTGCGGACCTTCGCGAGCTGGCGGCCGAGCTTGTGCGCGAGCTGGATCGGGAGCGGCATCAGCTCCTTCGTCTCGTCGCAGGCGTAGCCGAACATCAGGCCCTGGTCGCCCGCGCCCTGGTCCTTGCTCTTGCTCGTGCCGGCGTCGACGCCGAGCGCGATGTCGGCCGACTGCTGCTCGACCGCGGTGAGCACCGCGCAGGTGTGGGCGTCGAAGCCCATGTCGCTGTGCGTGTAGCCGATGTCGGCGATGGTCGCGCGGACGATCTTCGCGAAGTCGAGCTGCGCGCTGGTGGTGATCTCGCCCGCCACGATCGCGTAGCCGGTCTTCACCATCGTCTCGCACGCCACGCGCCCGTTCGGATCCTGGGCGAGCACCGCGTCGAGCACCGCGTCGGAGACGTTGTCGCAGATCTTGTCCGGGTGACCCTCGGTCACCGACTCCGACGTGAACAGCTTGCCTGCCATCTTCGCTCCCTCTGGCGCCTCGGCGGCGCACCTTTCTCTCTCGTTCGAGCGCGTCCCACCGCTCTTCGGGGACGCACGCGGGCGTTCTTAGACGGCACGCGCAGCACTGTCAACGCGCGCGGCCTGCTGGCCGGCGCGCGTCAGCGCCCGCTCAAGTGCGGCGGCTCGCCGAAGACCATCACGGTGTCGCGCGCCAGCTCGGGGCGGGTCTCCGGATGGTCGATCGTGTAGTGCAGGCCGCGGCTCTCCTTCCGGATCGAGGCGCACGCGATGATCATCTCCGCGACGTCGGCGATGTTGCGCAGCTCGAGCAGATCGCGGGTCACGAGGTGCTTCCAGTAGTACTCGCGGATCTCGTCCTTCAGGAGCGCGACCCGGCGCGCGGCGCGCCGGAGGCGCCGGTCGGAGCGGACGATGCCGACGTAGTTCCACATGAAGCGCCGGATCTCGTCCCAGTTCTGCGTGACGACGACCGCCTCGTCGCTCGGGACGGCGCTGCCGACATCCCAGTCGGGCGGCTCCGCCAGGCGCCGGTCCCGTACGTCGCCGATCGCCGTCGCCGCGCGCTTGCCGAGGACCAGGCCCTCGAGGAGCGAGTTCGACGCGAGGCGGTTCGCGCCGTGGAGGCCGGTGCACGAGACCTCGCCGATCGCCCAGAGGCCCGGCACCTTCGTGCGCCCGTCGCCGTCGGTGACGACGCCTCCGCACATGTAGTGCGCGGCCGGGACGACCGGGATCGGCTCCTTCGTCATGTCGACGCCGAAGCGGAGGCACTCGGCGTGGATGTTCGGGAAGCGCTCGCGCAGGTAGTCGGGCTCGCGCGCGCTCATGTCGAGGTACACGCAGGTCGCGCCGGTGCGCTTCATCTCGTAGTCGATGGTGCGCGCGACCACGTCGCGGGGGGCGAGGTCCTTCATCTCGTGGTGGCGCGCCATGAAGGGCTCGCCGTTCTCGAGCCGCAGCACGCCTCCCTCGCCGCGCAGCGCCTCGCTGATCAAGAACGCCTTGGCCTGCGGGTGGTAGAGGCAGGTCGGGTGGAACTGGAAGAACTCCATGTTCGAGATGAGCGCGCCCGCGCGGTACGCCATCGCGACGCCGTCGCCGGTCGCGACGTCGGGGTTCGAGGTGTAGAGGTAGACCTTGCCGGCCCCGCCGGTCGCGAGCACCGTCGCCGCGGCCACGAACGTGTGGACCTCGCTCCGGGTCTCGTCGAGCACGTACGCGCCGGCGATCTGGTGCGGCCCGCCGCTCTTCGAGAGGTCGATGAGATCGACCGCCATATGGTCTTCGTAGATGCGGATGTTCGGGTGCTGGCGCGCGGCCTCGACGAGCACCCGCTGCACCTCCCGCCCGGTCACGTCGCCGGCGTGGACGACGCGGCGCGCGGTGTGCCCGCCCTCCCGCGTGAGATCGAGCGAGCCGCTCTCCTCGCCCTCGCGCTGGTCGAAGCTGGCGCCGAGATCGATGAGGTCCTGGATGCGGTCGGGGCCGTCCCTGACGATCAGCTCGACCACGTCCTTCTTGCTGAGCCCGTAGCCGACCTTGAGGGTGTCGGCGGTGTGCGCATCGAAGGAGTCGTCCGGGTGCATCACCGCCGCGATGCCGCCCTGGGCGAAGTTGGTGTTCGAGTCGGTGATCCCGCGCTTGGTCACGACCACGACCTCGCCCCGCTTCGCCGCCTCGAGCGCGAAGGTCAGGCCCGAGATGCCGCTGCCGAGCACGAGGTAGTTGGAGGTGACGCGCATTTCCCGCGAACTCTAGCAGGCTGCCGGCGCAGTCAGCAGCCGCGCCAGCTGCCCAGCGGCGCGGCCGAGCCGTGCCCGGGTGTTCGACCCCATAGGGGCTCCCGGGCGCGGGAATACCCGGCGCACCAGGGGCCGTCTCTTTCCGTCCGGACTTTGGCGTCCGGCGCGTGCCTCGCGTACCCTGGAACGGCCTCGATGCTCCGCACCGTCGTCCGCAGCGTGCTCCTCGGCGCCCTCTTCTTGGGCGTGGCCGCGCTGGCCACCGACGGCACCGTCGCGCGCGCCGACATCTATACCTACACGGACGCCAACGGGGTCGTGCACATCAGCAACGTCCCCCCCGCGGGGCGTCGCGGGGTGCGCCGTATCCGGACGCCATCGAGCGAGGGCGGCTCGAGTCGTGCAACTCCACCGAGGCCCTCGGGCGGGACGCGGGACAGCGGGCCCGACCGCTACCGGCAGTACGACGCGCACATCCGCGAGGCGGCCGCGCTCTATCGGCTGCCTGAGTCCTTCATCCGCGCCGTCATCAAGGTGGAGAGCAACTACAACCCCTCCGTCGTCTCGCACGCGGGCGCCTCCGGGCTCATGCAGCTCATGCCGCGCACGGCCGCGCGCATGGGCGTCACCGACGTCTTCGACCCGCGCCAGAACATCCTCGGCGGCTCGCGCTACCTGCGCATCCTGGCCAACCACTTCAGCGGCGATCTGGTCCTGACGATCGCCGCCTACAACGCGGGGGAGGGCGCGGTGCTGCGCTATCGCGGCATCCCGCCGTACGAGGAGACCCAGCGCTACGTGCGCCGGGTGCTGCGCTGGTACTACGGCTTCATCGAGGCCGAGCGCACGAGCGGCTGACGCCGGTCGGTTGAGGGGAGGGGCCGCGGCGCGCTACCCTCGGCGGCATGACTCGCGCGCTGCTCGCCGCCCTCCTCCTGGTGCTCGCCCCCGCGCTCGCCTCCGCGCAAGCCGCCGAGCGGCCCTCCGCGGACGCCTACACGCGAGAGGTCCAGCGCGGCATCGAGCAGCTCGCCGGAGGCGACGCCGCGGGCGCCACGACGACGTTCCGCGAGGCTCAAGCGCGCGAGGCGCGCAGGCCGGAGGCGCCGTACTATCTCTCCACCCTCCTGCGGATGACCGGCGATCTCGAGGGCGCGGTCAGCGGCTTCTCGCAGGCGGCCGCGCTCGCGCAGGCGGCCAGCCTCCCGCGCTGGCAGGCCCGCGCGCTCCACGGCGTCGCGTCCACCCTCGAGCGCATCATCGGCCGCGTCGAGGAGGCGCGCGCCGCCTGGCAGGCCTACTCGACGTTCGCCGACGCGAACCCGACGGTCGCCGACTCGCAGCTCGGCCGAGCCCGCGTCCAGGCGATCGATCTCATGAACGAGCAGGAGCAGGCCTACGTGCAGGTCCGCCAGCGCATCGCCGACCGCGAAGACGAGCGGCGCCGCGAGGCCGAGCAGCCCCGCCAGCGCCGCCGCCGCAGAGCCCCCCGGCCCTGCCGAGGCGCG
>JAEZBP010000704.1 GCA_023427125.1 Pseudomonadota bacterium
CCCTTGACAAAGCAGCTCTCCCCGCTACCCTCCTCGACCTTTCCGGGATAGCTCAGTGGTAGAGCGATCGGCTGTTAACCGATTGGTCGCAGGTTCAATCCCTGCTCCCGGAGCGACCGAGACCGGCTGCGCGAAAGCGCAGCCGGTTTCTTTTAACTACGCCCTGATCGCGCTTCGCCCGACGTTTTGGGCCTAATTTTCAAGCGTCTGCGCGTCTGGCCAGAGCGAAGCACCGGGTCGGACGGAGAGCACGAGCGCGCTCTCGGAGGGCCTCTGGAGGCGCTCTCGGCGCTCTGAGACCCCAGACTCGGGCAGAGCAGACGCCGGGTGGTTAACAGCCTCTCTTAACCACCTGGCTCGAACCTGCTCTTAAGCTCGCCGGCTAGCGTCTTCGCGAGGTCGGGATCTGGATCCGGCGACCGGGCCCCGTCCGTGACCGCTACGCGAACTCGGTCTCAAGCATTTGAGATCACATCGTAATTCTGTCTTCGCGTGAGCGCGCGGCTGGGTCGAGCGCACGATGCCTGCGGAGACGTCGAGCCGCGCTCTCAAATGTTCTTAACCCGCGGCTCGGTGCCGGCCGCGAACGCGAGATGTCGTCGCTTCGGCGGACTGCTCAGCTTCGACGCGAGGAGGGGTGGGATAGCCGAGCGAGCTCTGGCACCATGCGCCTGCCGCTGACGGGAAGGGAGCGCGCCATGACCTTCGCTCCGCGCTTCACCATCACGAATCGCATCACGGCCGACCTCACGGTGATCGAGCGCGCCCGCGGCTTCCTCGAGGCCGCGACGATCTCCGAGGAGTGGGTGCGGCGCATGAGCCAGCGTGCGCTCTTGCTCGAAGCGCACCACACGACGCACATCGAGGGAACGCAGCTCAGCGTCGAGCAGGCCGAACAGGTCTGGGCGGGCCACGAGGTGAAGGGCGCGAACCCCGATGACGTGCGCGAGCTGCTCAACTACCGAGGCGCGTTCGACCTCGTGAGCGAGTACCTCTCGAGCGGCGCGCCGATCAGCGAGGCTCTCATCCGCGAGATCCACAAGCGGCTCGTCGCGGGCGTGCGCGGCGGGCGCGCGATGCCCGGCGAGTGGCGGACGATCCAGAACTACGTCGCCAACAGCAGGACGGGCGAGGTCCTCTACACGCCGCCGCCTCCGGGCGAGGTCCCCGCCCTGATGCGCGAGCTCGTCGAGTGGCTGCGCAGCGAGGAGACGATCCACCCCGTGCTGGTCGCTGGCATCGCGCAGTTCCAGCTCGTTCACATTCATCCGTTCGTCGACGGCAACGGCCGAACGTCGCGGCTGCTCTCAACGCTCTGCCTCTACCGCGCGGGCTACGACTTCAAGCGCCTGTTCACGATCAGCGAGTACTACGATCGAGACCGGGCGGCCTTCTACGCGGCGCTACAAGGCGTGCGGAAGGCCGACATGGACCTCACCGGCTGGCTGCAGTTCTTCCTCACGGGGCTTGCCACGCAGCTTCGAGAGGTGCGCGCGAAGGGCGAGCACGCGATCCGAGCGGACGTGATCGCGGCCGACAACGGTCTCAACGAACGCCAGGCGGTCCTCGTCGGCGCGCTGCTCGAGCGCGGCTCGCTGACGTTGGCCGAAGCCGAGCGCTTGCTCCCCGACGTCGTGCGCCGCACGGTGCAGCGCGACCTCAAGCGGCTCGCCGAGCTGGGCCTCGTCAGCGAGATCGGGCGAGCCCCGACCGACCCGAAGCGCGCGTACCGGTGGCGCCTCCCGAAGCAGTGACGAGCTGTGACAGCGAGCTGTGACAGGGCCGTGCGGGCGACCCGTCGTCGTGGTGAACGGGACGCGTGATCCGCCTCGGTGCCAGCGCGACCGCGAGAAACGCCGGCGCCTCGAGAGCCGCCTGGGGGGACCTGCCACCGGCCTGAGTGGGGAGGGGGAGCCGGTGGAGGGTGCGACGCCCGAGACTCCAGCAGGTGGACGGTACGAGCGTCTCCGAAGCCTGGTCAAGCTGGGGTCTTGCGGACTGCGGACGCGCCCCGGGCGTCCAAATGCACGGCCGCCGCCGCGCGATCAGCGGGCCGCCTGCGCCCGCGATGGAGAGCTATCCAGCCGCGCTCGAGTTCGCCGTCGCTCGTGACGAAGAGCACTGGCTCGACGCCGAACGAGGCGTGCCCCCCAGGACTCACGCCTCGTCAGGCTCGCGCACCTCGATCTGCGGCTCCTCGTGGATCTCGTCATCCGGCACGAACACGATCCGCATGCCCCAGCCGGCGTAGGTCGTGAGCAGGCGGCCGAACTCGGGCCAGGAGAGCTCCTGATCGTCGATGTGGATGACGGGCTCACCTCCGGGCCCGCCGTCGTCGATGATGCAGCGGAGGACGTCGCCACGCGGCGTCCACTGCTGGCCACGCTCGAAGAAGTCGATCTGCGGCCTGCCGACCGGAACCTCGACCGCGACGTGCTCGTACTCGGCCATCGCCTCGTCGCGCGCCCGCATCGATGCATTGAAGCGATCGAGGATCTCATCATCGCTCATGCTGGCCACCTCGGGCCCGAGCTTGAACTGCGTCGTGGACACGGTGGAGTCGGCGAACTCGATGATCGCGTGCTCGCCGCGCCGGCTGATGTGAACCTCGTCGCGCGACGCAACCCTGGGTCGTTTGATGCGCATCGGCCTTCTTATACCGCACCCGACGGTTCGCGCGTGCCGTGTCGAGTGGTCGCATCAGCCTGCTGGCGATCCGCGACCCGTGCGCGCCGACGCCGCCCGGTGCCAGCGCGACCGCGAGAAACGCCGACGCCTCGAGAGCCGCCTGGGGGGACCTGTCACCGGCCTGAGTGGGGAGGGGAGCCGGTGGAGGGAGCGACGCCCGAGACGCCAGCACGTCGACGGTACGAGCCTCTCTGAGGGCTGGTCAAGGTAGGGGCGAGCCGCCCCGGCGTCCAAATGCGCGCCGAACGAGCGCCCCGACCGGATGGGGGCACGAGATTGCGCTCGGGTGTGCCGCGTTCACCACACGGGCCGGAAGAACTCCGAGAGTATCCCGTCGTCCGCAGTCCCTGCCGACGTCGAAGGGTGCTGCTCACGAGATGAGGTCGTCGCCCAACGATTCATGTTGGGGTTGACGCCGCGCCCCTCAGGGCTCGGCCTCCATCGGCGCCGCGTCGTTGCGGAGCGTCTTCTCGTCACAGCCAAGCGCCTCGGCTGCGGCTGCCCATGTGCCGTGGTGCTCCTTCGCCCACTTGGCGAGGCGAGCTCGAAACCAGCGGACTCGGTCACCGCGACTGCCCTGCCCGAACGCGGCGTCCTCCGCTGGCGCCGCGGCCCAGCCGGACCACTCGCGGAGAGCTGCGCGCACGCTCTCCTCGCGATCGGAATCGGACCACCAGGCCATGAGCAGCACGGCGAGACGCTGAAGGTCGCGGAGGTTGCCGGGCAGCGGATGCTGGTTCAGCGCGCGCTCGAGCTCGTTTGACCAGGGCGGTCGGATCGGAAGATCGTCGCGCTGTCGCAGCTCTCGCCAGACGCGCGCCCAATCGTCCCGGAGATCGTCGCGGCAGTCGCGTAGGGGGGGCACGCAGACGGTCAGGTGGCTCAGGCGATCGAACAGATCGGCATCGAGGCGGTCGCGGAGCTCGGGGACCGGGAGGTTCGAGGCGCACACCAACTCGACGTCGACGCTCTCTTCGGTGTCGCTCCCCACCGGTCGGTACCGCCGATGACGATCCTGGAACACGCGTACGAGCTTGCGCTGCGCCGGCTTCGGGAGGTCCTGCACCTCGTCGAGGAAGAGAATCCCACCGTTGGCCTCGGCGAGCAGACCACGGCGATCGGTCGCTGCCCCGGTGAACGCGCCCTCGCGGTGCCCGAACAGGAGGCTCTCCGCCAACGCCGAATCAAGGCCGCCGCACGGGACGGTCACCACAGTTCGCCGCGCCTTCAGCGC
>JAEZBP010000711.1 GCA_023427125.1 Pseudomonadota bacterium
AGGTCGCGCGCCGGATGACCGAGTCCGCGATCGATCTCCCCCACGCCGTCCTCGCGTGCGCCCTGCTCGAGGCGCCGGCGCCGTGCGAGCTCACCGAGCGCATGCTCACCGACACCCTCGACCCCACCGATCCCGAGCACCGATGGGCCAAAGACCTGGCGCGCCGGCTCGGCCTCGGTCGTTGAGCATCACTCACCGAGGCTCTCGGCGGTCACGGAGGGGCGCTCGGTGAGGCCGATCACGTAGGGCGTCGAGGCGCCTTGGGAGTAGGCGCCGACGAAGACCTGGTAGGTGCCGGGCGCGAACGCACCCTCGACGATGGGGTTCAGGCCGTCGTTGTCGTCGGCGCAGCGGTACTGCCCGTCGGGGCCGCGGATCAGGAGCGTGGTGTCGGCCTGCGCGTTGACGATGACCCGCAGCCTCTCGAAGGGGGTCGTGAGCGTGATCGTGTGCTGAGGTGCCGCCGGCACCCAGCCGCGGCAGAGCGGCACGCGCGGCGCCATCGTCCTGCCCTCGCTCGGGCCGCCGGCCTGCCCGCGGGCGATGTGCGGATCGGGTAGGAACCCGGTCGCGAGCGGGATGCCCTCGACCACCGGCGCGACCTCGGGGGCGAGCGCCGGCACGGCGGAGACCTCGACCTCGGCCTCGGGCGGCGCCGCCTCCTCGCGGCCCGTGAGCCCGCAGGCCACCGTCGTCGCGAGCAGCGCCGAGGCCGCGCCGATGCGCAGCGCCTTGATCGTCGGCTCTGGCGGGAGGGGAGAGCCCATCGCTCTCGTGCATGATGCCGATCCGCGCGCCCGGGATCGAGAACGTTGTCTCGACCGGAGCGCTCGACTAGCCTGTCCCGCGGTCTCTCCCTCAGTCCCGTACGGAACGCGATGCAGCGCTTCTCTTTCTTCGTGGTGCTCCTCCCTCTTTTGGCCCTCGGATGCGGGCGCTCGCTGCTCGACGTGCAGCCGCCCGTCGACGGCTTCGACGCGGGCATGCGCGATGGCGACGTCGTCCGCCCCGACGGGCGCCCCGACGTGTGCGGGAACGGCCGCTGCGGCGCCGCCGAGTCCTGCTCGAGCTGCCCGATCGACTGCGGCAGCTGCGGCGGCTGCGGCGACGGATCGTGCACCGGCTCCGAGACCTGCTCGAGCTGCCCGGCCGACTGCGGGCTCTGCCCGACGTGCCCGAACGGCGTCTGCGACGCCACCGAGTCGTGCGCCAGCTGCCCCGACGACTGCGGGCTCTGCGAGAGCTGCGGCGACGGCATGTGCAACGTGGGTGAGGACTGCTTCAGCTGCCCCGGCGATTGCGGAGAGTGCGTGCGCTGCGGCGACGGTGAGTGCTCGGCGTCCGAGACCTGCTCGAGCTGTCGCACCGACTGCGGCGCATGCCCGACCTGCGGCGACGGAACGTGCAGCGGCGCGGAGAGCTGCTCGAGCTGCCCGGGCGACTGCGGCTTCTGCATGTTCTGCGGGGACGGCACCTGTCAGCCGACCGAGCGCTGCGACACCTGCCCGGTCGACTGCGGGCTCTGCGAGACCTGCGGCAACGGGACCTGCGCGGGCGCCGAGGACTGCAGCACCTGCGCGGTCGACTGCGGCCTCTGCATGCGCTGCGGTGACGGCACCTGCTCGCCGACCGAGAGCTGCTCGAGCTGTCCGAGCGACTGCGGCGTGTGCGAGCGCTGCGGCGACGGCTTCTGCTCGCCCGAGCGCGGCGAGAACTGCCTGACCTGCGCGCCCGACTGCGGCGCCTGCCCGCGCTGCGGTGACGGCACCTGCGATCCGAGCGCGTCGGAGACCTGCTTCACGTGCGAGGCGGACTGCGGCCGCTGCGATGGCTGCGGGGACGGTCGCTGCCGCGGCACCGAGAACTGCGCGAGCTGCAGCCGCGACTGCGGCGTCTGCTCGGTCTGCGGCAACATGCGCTGCGAGACCACGGGCGGCTTCGAAGACTGCATCAACTGCCCGAGCGACTGCGGCATGTGCCCGCTGCGCGCCTGCGGCGAGAGCCTCACGTGCGTCTTCGGGTGCATCGACTTCGGCGGCGGCGGAGGCGGCGTCCCCGGCTTCGACTTCTCGTGCGTCGTCGGGTGCTTCGCGCAGACCTGCGCCGACTCGCGATCCTTCCTGAACAACGTCGTGAACTGCGCCATCGGCGCGTTCGCGAGCGGCACCTGCTCCGGCCTCTCGTGCCTCATGACCGAGTGCAGCGGCGAGATCCGCGCCTGCCTCAGCGACCGCGGCTGCTGAGTTGGCTCGGCGGGTCGGACGTCAGCCCGAGACGAGGATCGTCACGCGCCGCCGGTGAGGCGCGTGGCGGTGCTCCCAGAGGTAGACGCCCTGCCAGGTGCCGAGGTCGCAGCGGCCGTGCACGACAGGGATGCCGAGGGAGGTCTGCGTGAGGACCGAGCGGACGTGGGAGGGCATGTCGTCGTCGCCCTCCGCGGTGTGCGTGAAGAGCGAGTCGCCGTCGGGGACCAGCCGCGCGAGGAAGGCGTCGAGGTCTCTCCGCACCGACGGATCGGCGTTCTCGCTGATGATGAGCGACGCGCTCGTGTGATGGACGAAGACGGTGCAGAGGCCCTCGTCGATCCCGCTCTGGGCGACGGCGCGCTGCACCCGATCGGTGATCTCGTAGGTGCCCCGCCCGCGGGTCGGGACCTCGATCGCCTCACGATGGTGCGGCATCGCCCTCCTCCACCTTGATCCACATCGCCGTCTGGTCGCCCTCGTAGATCTCGCGGTCCTCTTGCAAGAAGCGAAGCTCGTAGCGCGCCACGATGCTCTTGGGGCGGCGACGAACCTGCGTCGCGCGGCACTCGATCACGATCGGCGCGCCGGGCGGCGCGAGGTTCTTGAAGCGCGCCTTGTGGATCGCGCCGCCGTAGCCCACCCAGCCCTCGAGGTGGCGCAGGTCGAGCACGTAGTAGGCGTGCACCAGCCCGGCGACGCCCGTCATGTGCACCATCAGGCCACCCGAGACGTGGCGAGGGTGGCGCAGCGGATGGACGCGCTGCTCGCGCGTGATGGGCAGCTCGGCGTGGGTGGGCATCCGGACGCGCACTCGGCTCAGCTCGCGATCGACCTCGAGCACCTCGTCGATCAGGAGGCCCCCGGGCAGATAACAGCAGTCCTCGACGAACGCAGGATCCAACGGCATGCGCGGAGCCATAGCACGGAGCCCTCTCCGCTCGAGGGAGGTCATGTGCCTCGAGCCGATCGGCGGGCAGCACACCCCCCCTGGCCCCCGCCCGTCGTGTTCGGGTAATCTGCTCGAGCACGACCTGGGGGCGTCCTCTGCACGATGCTCTCCAAGCGCAACCTGAAATCCGACTTTCCGAACACGGAGCGCTTCGAGATCCGGCGCCGCTTGGGGTCCGGCTCGTTCGGCGTGGTGTACGAAGGCTGGGATCGCGAGCGCGACGAGGCCGTCGCGCTGAAGTGGCTGAGTCACATCGACGCGGAGACCATCCACCGGTTCAAGAACGAGTTCCGCAGCCTCGCCGAGATCAGCCACCCGAACCTCGTGCAGCTCCACGAGCTCGCGAGCGACGGGAGCCTCTGGTTCTTCACGATGGAGCTGGTGCAGGGCGTCGTGCTGCCCGTGTATCTGCGGCCGGACTCGCTTCCGTCGAGCGCGGAGAGCATGGAGCGGATGGCGGTCGGCGGGAGCGGGATGGACGCTCCGGCGAACGTCCGACCGACGCGCTCGCACGCCGGCGCTCTCGACGTCGACGTGCAGCAGGTGCGCGCGGTGTTCTCGCAGCTCGCGCGCGGAGTCTACGCGCTGCACGAGGCCGGCAAGCTCCACCGCGATCTCAAGTGCCAGAACGTGATGGTCACCCCGGGGGGCCGCGTGGTGCTGCTGGACTTCGGGCTCGTGCTGCCGATCGGGAACGATCGCATCGCCGAGGAGAGCGAGCTCGCGGGCACCCCGCTCTACATGGCGCCCGAGCAGTGCGCCGGCGCGCCGGCCGATCGCGCGGCGGACTGGTACGCGGTGGGCGTGATGCTCTTCCGCGCGCTGACCGATCGCTTCCCCTTCGACGGCCGCATGTACGACGTGATGCGCGCCAAGCAGGCGGAGGACGCCCCGCTCGTGCGCGAGCTCGTGCCTGACGTCCCGGCCGAGCTCGCGGAGCTCACGCGGCGCTTGCTCGCGCGCCGCGCGGAGGATCGGCCGTCCGGACCCGAGATCCTGGAGCTGCTCGGCGGCTCGGGCGGGCCGGCCGTCGCGTTCCCTCCAGGGCCCGCGGAGGTCTTCGTCGGGCGCCGCCGAGAGCTCGAGATGCTTCAGGCCGCGCTCCGCGATGACGGCCCGACCGCGATCTACGTCCACGGGCCGAGCGGCATCGGCAAGACCGCGCTCGTGCGCCGCTTCCTCGACCGGCTGCGCGAGAGCGCGCCGGACACGCTGATCCTCGAGGGGCGCTGCTTCGAGCGCGAGCGCCTCCCGTACAAGGCCCTCGATCGTGTCGTCGACAGCCTGGTGCTCGAGCTGCGGCGCATGCCGGTCGAGCGCCAGCGGGAGCTCGTCCCGCTCCACGCCCCGGACCTCGTCCGGGTGTTCCCCGCGCTGCTCCGGGTGCCGGGCTTCCGCGCGCTGACCGGCGAGGCGAGCTCCGCGCCCGATCCCCAAGAGCAGCGGCGCCGCGCCATCGAGGCGTTCGGCGATCTCCTCCGCCGCCTCGCGCAGCGCCACGACGTCGTCGTGTTCATCGACGACCTGCAGTGGGGGGACCGCGACAGCGCCGGCGTGATCGCGCCGATGCTCGAGGTGGCCGGCATCCGCATCCTGTGGGTCGGCACCTTCCGCACCGACGAGGCCGCCTCGAGCCCCTACCTCACGTACCTCGACGTCCTCGGCGCCGCGCGACCGGGGACGACGCTGGTGGATGTGGCGGAGCTCGATCGAGCCGAGGCGCGCGCGCTCCTCGAGGCGCGGCTCGCGGGCTCGGAGCACGACGACGGGCTCATCGACGCGCTCGCGCGCGACGCCGCCGGCAGCCCGCTCTTCATCGATCTGCTCGTGCGCCGGGCGCAGGCGAGCGCGCTGCGCCCCCTCGATCTCGCGGCGGTGATCGCGGAGCGGATGGAGGAGCTCGCGCCCGAGGCTCGCCAGCTCGTCTCGGTCCTCGCGGTGCGAGGCCGCCCGCTCGCTCGCGAGCTCGCCACGGAGCTCGCGGGGCCGCTCGACGTCACGACGCTGACGCAGCTCCGCAACGGCCGGCTGATCCGCATCCGCGAGGGCGAAGAGGGCGAGGAGCTCGAGCTCTATCACGATCGCATCCGCGAGACGGTCGCGGCGCGCCTCGCCAAGGAGGAGGAGCGCGACCTGCACGCGCGGCTCGCCTCGCTGCTGGAGGGCCGCGGGGCCGACGCCGAGAGCCTCGCGTACCACCATCGCGGCGCGCAGCAGCTCCCCGAGGCGTTCCGATTCACGCTGGAGGCCGCGCGCGGGGCGGAGCGGGCGCTGGCGTTCGAGCGCGCCGCCGAGCTCTACCGCGGCGCCATCGAGCTGGGCGCTCGAGCGGGCGGCCCCGACGTGGACATCGCGGCGCTCCGCACCGCGGAGGCAGACGCGCTCAAGAACGCGGGCCGCGGCGCCGAGGCGGCGCACGTCTACCTCGTGGCCGCCGCGGGCAGCCCGCGCGACAAGGCCATCGCGCTCCGTCGCCTCGCGGGCGAGCAGTACCTCTTGAGCGGCCATCTCGACGAGGGGCGCGCCGTCCTGCGCACGGTGCTGAGGGAGTTCGGCATGTCGCTGCCGGAGCACCCGGTGCGCGCGCTGGCGGAGTTCGTGTTCCGACGCGGCCAGGTGCGGGTGCGCGGCCTCG